>JAZUOS010000067.1:0-22702 GCA_045604765.1 Acutalibacteraceae bacterium
GAATATTTTCCCATATAGCGTAACCGTAAGGACGAATGATCATACAACCCTTAACCGATGCATAGTCGATAAGTTCTGCTTTGATACAGACATCGGTATACCATTTTGCAAAATCCTCATCCATAGAGGTTATTGCTTTTACTAATTTTTCATTGTTTTTCATTTTCATCACCAATACTATCGTTTTCTTCTTGTTCAGGGTCTTCGTCCGGCAAGGGCTCCGACTCGGGTGGCGGCGTTGGCTCTACCACGGGCGGTTGGTTTGGTTCCGCGTTGGGCGGCTGCTCGGACGAGGTTTGGTCATTTTCAGAATTATCACCATTATAACCATTATCGTCGTCATTTTCAACCATTTTATAAAAAGAATTAAAGTAATCAAGCACACCTTGAGTAATAGCCTTTGCCTTTTGAGTATTCACGCTGTCACTTATTATGCCGTTAAAATCATGTTGGTTTGAAATAAATCCATTCTCTGTAAGCACAACAGGGCAGCTTGTTACCCTCGCCAAATAAAAGTAGTGCCAGCTTTTTTGTATCTTGCTGTAAAAACCACCCTGCGCCGTTCGGTCAAAGATACATTTTAACGCCTTGTCGGAAAACGCATTGAAGCAGAAAAATCCGCCTCCGTTTGCCGACGCGCGCGCGCTTGAATCGTGGTGTATCGATATGCAAAGATCGGGCGACTGTTTTCGCAAAAATTCGCACCTTGCATCCGATGACAATTCGGAATTGTTTGTGCGGGTCATTATTACGGTAGCGCCATAAGACTCTAACTGCGCCTTTAATTTAAATGCCAGTGAAAGATTGCGTTCAGCCTCGGGGTTGGTGTCGGGGCGAAGTCCAGGTGCTCCGATATCACGGCCGCCGTGACCTGCGTCAATCACTATTTTTATGTCGGTTAAATCATTCTTTTTTGTAACGGTTGGCGCATTCAAAAATTCGAACACAAGCTGGCCGCTTGAATTGTATTCGGCATTCCAGCCGTAAAATGCACCTGTTTGTTTAAGATGCAGTCTTAATGTGTATCCGTCACCCGCCGGTATTATCTGCGCCGAAGCAAACAACGGATGCTTTTCTAAATTGAATTCTCCGCCAACGGCTTGCGTATAAAAGAATTTAATATCAATATAAGTATATGTAACACTTGAAATTGTATAGTCTTGTTTCGATGGATTTGTATAGCTTTGCGGCCCAAGCTCTACCGCAAAGGGCGCTCGCCAATCGGTGTTAAAGGTCATAACCGAATGCTTGCCCTCTGACACACTTTCGGCAAGCGAAATTGTGTTGTGCTCGGGCAGCTCACCCTTATACACCTTTGAAACGGTAACACGCTCGGTGTCGGGAGCATTCTTTTTGTTTATATAAACGCGTTTGCCGCAACGCAAATTATAATAGCTGTTGCCGCTTTCGGCTTCATATACGATGCCGCCCACCTTATAATCTACCGTTCCCTGCGGCAGATAGCTGTTTGTGGGGCGCGACCAGTCATCAGTTGTATTGCCGTTAAAGGTTTCGGCCTGTGAAGCTACTATCTCTACCACCTGCGCGCCGTCAAGAGCTTTATCACGAAGGCAAATTATAGAGGGCGAATTATAACTGCGCGTAAGGCCTTGACAAGTGCCCGTAAATTTTACGCTGCCGAGATTTATATTACTTTCGTTGCCCATTGGCAGTGTAAAGGTTCCTGTAAAATTTGTAAATATATCGCCGTCTTTATACGGTTGCGGTGTCAAATTTATAGTTTGACCGTTAAATGATGCCGTAACCGAGCTTGAATCTATGCGCGCATAGGCAATTACAACAAATGACGAGCCCGCCTCATAGCTTTGCTTTTCATAGGGCGCATACGCTTTTATAACTGTAAAGGTATAGCGTATTACATAAGTTACAGTTTTGCCGTCGTATTCAAACTTAAAGGTGTTATTGCCGGGGGTTAGTTCCACATCAAGCGAAAACTCACCGTTTTCAAGCCGCAATACCTCTTGACCGTTCATCATAAGTGGCTTTGCGGGGTCACTTGTTCCCGTTATGGCGTAAAACGGCTCAGTTACGGTAACATCGGTCTTTGTGGGCGAGGTTATAACAAGCGGTATGCCTGTATCGGCGGGCCGAGAGGTCGATAATTCGCTCGACGATAACGGCTCAGAATTTAAACTGCCGTTAATGTACGAAAGATATCCGTCGTCTGAAAAAACAGTCTTGGCTGTATCTGCTAACGCAAACGCCAACACTATTGCCAAAACGGCTGCAAGGCATACACTTATAATAATTAATATTAAAGTTTTATGTTTGGTATAAATTTCTTTCATTGTTAGTCCTCGAAATTTGAATATATATTATTTTATCATATAAGATTAAAGTTATCAATATTGCAATTATTAAATTTTAATGATAAAATGACCTTGGTGATAATTTTGCAAATAGAAATTCATAAAGGTCAGGTTGACCTTTCGGGCGAACCGATTTTAAACGATATAAACATTGTAATAAACACAAACAGCCGTATAGGTCTTGTGGGCCGAAACGGCTGTGGAAAAACGACGCTGCTAAGACTTCTTTGCGGCGAGTTATCACTCGCCAACACTGAGTCGGACGGCGGCTTTATGGCAATTAGCGGCAACCCCACTATAAGCGCGCTTAATCAGATGACCTTTAATGATGACAGTGTTACCTTGGTAGAGGAAATCCGCAGCGCATATAAGGACATTCTCACAATGAAATCGGAGCTTGAGCAGGCCGAGCGTGATATGAGCGAACAATCAAGCGAAGAAAACATAAAAAGGTATACCGATTTACTTGACTCGTTTACCCGTGAGGGTGGATTTTATTTTGAAAAAGAATATGAGGCGGCAATAAAAAAGTTTGGCTTTACCGAAGAGCAAAAGCACCGCCCCTTAAGCGAATTTTCGGGCGGTCAGCGCACAAAAATCGCCTTTTTGAAGCTGATTTTATCAAAACCCGACTTGCTGCTTTTGGACGAGCCCACCAACCACCTTGATATTGAGGCGGTTTCTTGGCTTGAGGACTATATCAAAAACTACAAAAAAGCCGTGCTAATTGTATCGCACGACCGTATGTTTTTAGATAATACCGTAAACGAAATTTATGAAATAGAGCGCGGCAAAACCACGCGATATGTGGGTAACTATTCACAGTTTGTTACAAAAAAGCGTGAGAACCGTGACCTGCAGGCTAAAAATTATGAGGCGCAACAAAAAGAAATTGCAAGAATTGAAGCCACTGCCGAGCGTTTTCGTTACAAGGCTACTAAGGCGGCTATGGCGCAAAGCAAGCTAAAAGCTATTGAGCGTATGGAAACGCTTGACGCGCCCGAGCTTTATGACAACCGCACCTTTAAAGCCACGCTTGAAGCGAGTGTTCAAAGCGCAAAAGAAGTGCTCACAGTAAGCAATTTAACAATAGGCTTTGACACGCCACTTGCAACGCTGTCTTTTAATATCTATCGCGGCGACCGTGTTGGTATTATCGGCGGTAACGGTAAGGGTAAATCGACCTTGCTTAAAACCTTGGTGGGCAAAATCCCCGCGCTGTCGGGTAATTTTTCGACCGGTGCCTTGGTAAATGCGGGCTATTTTGATCAGCAAATGGCGCAAATAAAGGGCAGTGAAACGGTGCTCCAAAATATGATGTCGGCATTCCCTGCAATGAACGATTTTGAAGCGCGTAGCGCATTAGGTGCATTCCTTTTCAGCGGCGAAGCCGTGTTTAAAACAATAGATGTGCTATCGGGCGGAGAGCGTGTGCGACTGGCACTTTGCAAGCTGTTTCGCAAGTCGCCAAATTTGCTGATTTTAGACGAGCCGACAAATCATATGGACATAATCTCAAAAGAAACTCTCGAGGATATACTCTTGTCTTATAACGGAACTTTGATTTTTGTATCGCACGACCGTTATTTTGTAAAGAAGCTCGCCGACCGCCTCATCACATTTGAAAAAGACGAGGCAGTGGTTCACGATTTTGGGTACGATGAGTATATGCTTCGTCAACCAAAAGAAACCGATGCGGACACCCCCGTAATCAAGACCGAAAAAAAAGAAAAGAAAACCTACACCACACCACTTAAAGAAAAACAAAAACGCGAAAAAGCGCTTAAAAAGGCAGAAGAAAAAATCAACGAGTTAGAAACAAGACTCGACGAGCTAAAGCGCGAACAGCAACTACCCGAAAACCTTGCCGATTACCAAAAGTTATCTGAATTGCAAGAACAAATTGATGCTTGCGAAACGGAACTCCTCGAGCAAATGGAAATTTGGGAAGGATTATCGGAATAGCAAAAAGACAGAACAAAGCGTTCTGTCTTTTGTTCCTTAATATCCCAAATTCTCGTTCACCAAAATTACCGTTATTCTGTCCTGTTGGCGCTGCATAGCGCTTATCATATAATCGCAACAAATGCGGTCGTCACAGTTGCAGCCGTCAGCAAAATCGGGGTTATCGTTATTTAACAGCGATACGCAATGACCTAACTTTGCGCAAGGGGTATTTTTATTTAGGCGCACACAGTTTTTTGGCGCCGCAATCGTTTTAACACGCAAAAATGCCTCTTTTAAATCGGGCACAATTTTATTTTTGCCCACTATCATAACCACCTTTTTAGGTCCAAAGGCGATTGACGATATGCGATTGGCAAGTCCGTCAACATTTACAAGCTCGCCGTTTTCGGTAACAGCGTTAGCTGAACAAAAGAAAAAGTCGGCGCCTATGGACGCTTTAAAACATTCTTGCTGTTCTTCTGCCGTAATACCGGCTCTGCCCCTATCCATAAAATTATATTTTTTATCGTTTAACAATTCGTCTATGCCACATTCAATAACCGACATAGAACCGCCCCAAGTGATAACGCAGCCGTCAAACAGTATATCTTTGACTAAATTTTTTGCATCCTCTTTTGTTTCGGCATAAATGGGATGCATTTTATTTTTCTCTAAATTCTTAAAAAGTTTTTGTATTTGCTCGGTCATATTACTTTATTCCTTTCACTATCGTTCCGCCGCCCAAAACGGTATCGCCGTCATAAAACACTGCCGCTTGCCCTGGTGACGGCGCGCGTTGCGGTGTATCAAATTCTAACACAACGGTATCCTTGCCTGTTTGGTGAATTGTGCAGGGCTGCTCAGTATGGCGGTAACGCAGCTTGCCCGCCGCTTTCATGTTGTCAAGGCTATCGGCGGCAATAATATTAACACCGCTAACCTCAATTTGTTTATAAAATAGGTGCTCTTCGTCGCCCAATGTAACCTCATTTGTGGCGGCGTTTTTGTTTAGTACAAACGCGTGACGCCCAAGCGCAATACCAAGCCCCTTGCGCTGACCTATTGTGTAGTGAATAACACCCTTATGGCGCCCCAAAACGTTACCACATATATCAAGATAATCGCCTGCGGCAAAATTTATTCCTGTAGCTTTTGAAATAAATGCGGCATAGTCGCCGTCGGGCACAAAGCAAATATCTTGGCTATCAGATTTGCGTGCAACACAAAGTTGCATTTGTTCAGCTATCTCGCGAGCTTGCGCTTTTGTGTAATCACCGAGTGGTAAAATAGTTTTTGACAGTTCATTTTGTGTAAGACCATAAAGCACATAGCTCTGGTCTTTGGTGAGGTCTAATGCCTTTTTAAGCAAGTATCTATCGCCCAATTTTTCAATTCGCGCATAGTGGCCAGTGGCAATGCTGTCAAAACCGTTTTCTTGGGCAAATCTAAGCATAGCGCCAAATTTTATATGAATATTACACTGTATGCAGGGGTTTGGTGTACGACCGGCAATATATTCATCTATAAAATACTTTATAACAAGGTCGTTGAATTCCGCTTTTAAATCTAACATGCTGTGTGAAATGCCGAGTTTTTTGCAAACGTCTGCAGCGTCGGCGGCTTCGCGATTGTTTTTTTCTATTATATCTTTGTTTTCACCGTCATAAAGCTTTAAGGTAATGCCTGCGGCATCTTGAGTTTTTGAAACAAGCGCCGCCGTAACGGCAGAGTCCACACCACCGCTCATACCTATTAGGGTTTTCATTAAATCACTTCTTCTTTTTGTGAATGTTTCGTATGGTTTTCTTTTTCTTTTGTTGCCCGCCCTTATTTCCTATTGCGTTTTTATCGGGTGCGATAAGGCAGTTTTTACCATAACCTATTAAATCGGTACGGTTCGCCTTGCGTAACGCCGATAAAACAAACTGTCGGTTTTCGGGTTTATAATACTGCAACAACGCGCGCTGTTGCGCCTTTTCCTCGGGCGTGCGCGGCACATAAACCTTTTGCATTGTCATTGGGTTTAGCCCCGTATAGAACATACAGGTCGAAACTGTACCCGGTGTTGGGTAAAAGTCTTGCACTTGTTCGGGGTGCAGCCCCTCTTTTTTTAGGAATAACGACAGCTCTATCGCGTCATTTATTGTGCTACCGGGGTGCGACGACATAAGATACGGCACCAAAAACTGCTTTTTGCCTGCCCTTTCGGTTAGCTCATAAAAACGCTTTTTAAAACGCTCGTAAACATTTATGTGGGGCTTGCCCATACAATCAAGCACACGAACAGAACAATGCTCGGGCGCAACCTTTAGCTGACCGCTTACGTGGTGTTCAACAAGCTCGCGGAAAAATTCCTCGTCATTATCTGCAATAAGATAGTCAAAGCGAATGCCTGAACGGATAAATATTCTTTTGATTTTTGGTATTTTGCGAAGCTTTCGCAAAAGGTCTAAATAATCACTGTGGTCAACCTCTACGGCTTTACACATAGTGGGCGCTAAACATTTTTTGTCTTTACAAAGACCGTGTTCTAACTGTCCTTTACAGCTTGGCGCTCTGAAATTGGCGGTGGGGCCGCCTATGTCGTGAATATAGCCCTTAAAATCGGGCATTTCGCTAATCGTTTTAACCTCGTCCATCACTGACTCGTGACTGCGACAACTGATTTGCCTGCCCTGATGATATGCTAACGCGCAAAAATTGCACGCGCCAAAGCAGCCGCGGTTGTGTATAACCGAAAATTTAACCTCTTCAATACCCGGCACACCGCCCAATGCCTCATAGCTTGGGTGATAATCGCGCATAAAGGGTAGCGCGTAAACCTCGTCCATTTCTTGCATGTTGAGCGGCGGCATCGGTGGATTTTGCACCACTATTTTGTTTCCGTGACGCTGAATAACCGTTTTGCCTCGAACCGCATCGTGCTCGGTCTGCTGAATATAGGTGCTTTCGGCATATTTTTTCTTGCCTTGCTCGCTGTTTTCGCTTACCGCCTCAAAGCTAGGACACTCTTTGGCGCTTTGCACTTGATAGTCGGTAGTGTTGACAGCGTAACAAGTGCCTAAAATATCGGTAAGTTCCTCTTTTCTTTCGCCCGCATCAAGTCGATTTGCTATTTCTACTACGTGCTTTTCACCCATTCCGTACATAAGCAGGTCGGCGGTTGAATCTATAAGAATTGACGGACGAACTTTATCGTCCCAATAATCGTAATGAGCAAAACGGCGAAGGGAAGCCTCAATACCGCCAATGCAGATGGGTGTGTCACCAAAAAGTCGGCGAATAGCCTTTGAATAAACAATTACCGCGCGGTCGGGTCGAGCACCTGCCTTGCCGCCGGGGGTATAGGCATCGTCGCTGCGGCGTCTTTTTGCGGCGGTGTAGTGCGCCACCATAGAGTCTATATTGCCGCTGTTTACAAAAAAGGCAAGTCGCGGCGCGCCAAAGCGCTTATAATCTTCGTCGCACCTTGGTTGCGAAATAATGCAGACCTTAAAGCCCGCGGCCTCAAGCACGCGTGACACAATAGCCGTGCCAAAGGACGGGTGGTCTACATAAGCGTCACCTGTAACAATTATTATATCAGCGGCATCCCAGCCGCGCTCAGTCATCTCTTTTTGAGTAAGCGGTAAAAATGGCATAAACTTGACCTTTCTTAAAATATATATTATTGTATCATAATTTTTATTTTGTTACAAGGGGTGTAATGAATTGGAAGAACAAACCGAGGTTATAAAAGTAACCGCAAAAAATATGTTTGCGCCCATCTATATTACTCAGGCGATTTGTGTTGCTGTAATTTTGATTGCTGTAATTATAATAAAATTCTTTTTTAACAGTAGTTTTTTAAAGCTTGAAAAATGGTGTCAAAGCAATATATTTGAACAGACTAAAATAACCGCTAATTTTGACGAGGATTAAATCCGTGAAATTTAAATTTTTTGGAACAGAAATTTACATATCATTTTTGTTTTGCGCCACTGCTTGCTTTATGTTGGTGATAGACCGCACGGGGTTTATAATCCCTACGCTTTTTGCGGTGTTTATTCACGAAATAGGGCATATGCTTGCAATGTGGGCGGCTGACTGTCAACCGCGTGCCATAAGGCTTATACCAACAAGCGTGCAGATAGTGCGCGGGTTTTCGCTAAAAAAATACGGTGAAGTTGCAATAACCGTTTGCGGACCTGTGGCAAATCTTGTGATTTTTGGCACACTTTTTGTGAATTATTTAATATTTAAAAGCGAGCAGTCGCTTGTGTTTTCGCTTCTTAATTTGGTAATTGCTATATTTAATCTGCTGCCCGTATCAGGACTTGACGGCGGCACGCTACTGACGATTTTTATCGCAAAATTCACCGATATTTACAAGGCCGAAAGCATTGTTCGGATAATCACCGCTGTTTTCGCCGCTGCGGCATTTTTAATCGGCGTATATTTATGGGTCAGCGGTACGGTTAATATATCGGTGTTTGTTGTGGCGGTGTATTTGGGTGTGTGCAGTTTTATAAAAAAATAAAAGACTCACAAGAGCGAGTCTTTAAAAATTAAAAGGCATTAAATATAAAATCGCCGAAACGACGGCAACTATGGCGAAAGCAATCGCCATAATTTTTGCGGTTTTTTTGCCCTTTTCACTTGATGCGATAAATAGGTTTGGTGTTGAAGCCGCCAGACCAATACCGCTAAAAATCAGCATACCAACCGCATAGTAATCGACAACCAGCCAAAATTCGATTGTGTAGGCATAAAGCGTGTTTGCAAGCATAACCCAATCATAAACACAAAAGGCCGCTAAAAACAATGTTATTACTGCGGATATTATTGAAATAATATTTAAGATAATAGATATTGCTTTTTTCATGGTATATTCTCCTATGGGGTTTCTACATCGATATTATAACATTTGTAAATTTAAAAAGCAAGGCGAACCGTGCTTTTCGAATCCTCTTCGGCACAAAATCCACTCTAAAGAGTGGACTATAGTTTAAGCTCAACCTAAACGGATTCGCTCGACGGCAACGCCGCCGACACGCCCACGCACTTTGCAACCGTTCCCCGAAAGGTTGCAATTTGCCTTGCGGCAAACCGTGCTTTTCGAATCCTCTTCGGCACAACAAGGCAAAAAAATAAAGCCCACTCTAAAGAGTGAACTTTATTTTGGCGCGCCGAAGAGGATTCGAACCCATGACCTTCTGGTCCGTAGCCAGACGCTCTATCCAACTGAGCTACCGGCGCAAAACATCTTAAAATGTCCGCGGCCCTTTTCGACCGCCATAGTATGATAGCACAAAACTTTCATAAAATCAAGTAAAATTTTAAAAAATTTAAATTTATTTTTAAAAGGTGGGTAAACGCGTGTGAAAATGCTAAGCAAAATCAACTCTTTTGTGTGGGGCGCGCCCACTTTGCTGCTTATATTTTTTACGGGTGTTATACTCACGCTTAGAACAAATTTTTTCGCAATCAAAAATTTTAGCTCTGCGGCAAAGCAGTTTCTTAAAGGCAGCAAAACACAAAGCAAAAACAAATTAACTCCACTCCAATCGGCAAGCGCTGCTCTGTCGGCAACAATGGGCACAGGCAACATTGTGGGTGTAGCTGGCGCTGTTGCGCTAGGCGGCCCCGGCGCAGTTTTTTGGATGTGGATGTCCTCGCTTTTTTGTATGACAATTAAATTTGCCGAGATTGCCCTTGCCGTACGCTACCGCGAAACAAACCGCGACGGCAGTTACATAGGCGGCACTATGTATTACATAAAAAATGCGTTGCCCAAAATTTTTGCTCCTCTTGCCACAGTTTTTTGCATCTGTGGTGTGGCGGCATCGTTTGGCGTTGGCAATATGACGCAAATAAACACTATGGCGGCAAGCGTAAGCAGTATGTTTAAGGCAATCGGCAACGCTTCGCCGCGCGCAGACTTTTGGATTAAATTTTTGGTAGGTGTACTTTGCGCTGTTTTTTGCGCGCTTGTTTTAAGAAACGATGGCTCCATAGGTCGTTTTTGCGAAAAGGTTATACCTGTGATGACAATTTTGTATATTGCCTTAACCGTAGGCGCCATAGCCGCAAATTACACAAAAATCCCTTCAGCATTGGCTCAGATTTTTTTTGGTGCGTTCTCTCCAAGCGGTGTAACCGGCGGCGCGGTTGGCTCGGCGTTTCTTGGTGTGAGGTTTGGGCTTTCGCGCGGTGTTTTTTCTAACGAAGCGGGGCTTGGCACCGCGCCCACAGCCTACGCTTGCAGCGAGGGGGACGAAACAAGTCTTGGGCTTATGGGCATAATGGAAGTATTTATTGACACTGTAGTTGTGTGTACCCTAACGGCTTTAACACTACTTTGCGCGGGTGATATTACCTACGGCATTGACGGCGCTTCTACGCTGACGCTAAACGCCTTAACGCAGGTATACGGAAAAAATATTATTTTTGTTTTTTGCCCTGTGATTTGCTTTTTTGCGTTTTCTTCGGCGGTTGGTTGGGGGCTTTACGGCACAAAGTTTATAACCTTTTTACTTGGCGAAAAATCTAAAAAAGGCTTTTTGACGCTTTTTGTTTTAGCAATGATTCCTGCCGCAGTTTTTCGCGCAGACGCAGTATGGGTTATTGCCGAAATTTTAAACGGACTTATGGCGCTGCCCAACATAACAGCGCTACTGTTTTTAACAAATGAAGTCGCGGATATAACCTACGCGCACAAAAGAAAACTCCAAGGCAAATAACCTTGGAGTTTTATCGTTTGAGTAGATTTAGATTTTTTCTGCAACTTCGAAAATGTCTGCAGGAAGCTCTGATTCGTCGCAAGAAATTGTGAATACAAATTCAACATCTTCAATCTTTGCAAGTCTTTTTAGGAATGCTGCAAGCTCGCCGTAATCGCGTGAACCGATGCGAAGTGTAGCATCACCAAAAATGTGTGTTATGTCATTGTTGCCAGCCTTTACGCCTGCCAAAAGACCATAATACTCATCATAACCGCAAATTGAAAAATCGTCTGCATAAATCAAACGAGCTTTATGACTAACGGAAAATGTAAGTGTGCCACCCTTTTCTATGCAAACAACATTGCCAAGACTGGTTTGGGCTGCGTTATTTACGAGCTCTACCAAACGCTTGGTTTTGCCTGCACCTTTTTTTCCGATAATAAGTTTAATCATATAAAACAACTCCTTTATGTTTTCCGTGCCAGCACGGTTATTTTACTTTTTTATGTCTTTATTTTGAAAGTCTTGCTTCAAGCTCAGCTTTCATATCCTCGTATCCCGGCTTGCCGAGAAGCGCAAACATATTCTTTTTATAGCTCTCAACGCCCGGTTGGTCAAACGGATTTACACCCAGCATATAACCCGATATAGCACAAGCTTTTTCGAAGAAATAGATAAGTCTGCCTAAGTTTTCTTCGTCGACTTTATCTACCGAAATCACAAGATTGGGCACTCCGCCGTCGGTGTGAGCAAGCACTGTGCCCTCGAATGCCTTTTCATTTACAAAAGACATTGTCTTGCCTGCCAAAAAGTTAAGACCGTCGCCGTCGTTATCCTCTTTTTCGATAACTACGTCGCTACCGTTATCACCTATGGTTACAACCGTTTCAAACATTATGCGAGCGCCGTCTTGAACAAACTGGCCCATAGAATGAAGATCGGTTGAGAAGGTTACGGATGCTGGGAACAGACCCTTATTGTCTTTGCCCTCGCTTTCGCCAAACAGCTGCTTAAACCACTCAGCCATCATTGTAAAGCGCGGCTCATAAGATACAAGCAACTCAATTGCTTTACCCTTGCGGTAGAACACGTTGCGAAGCGCCGCATATTGATAGCAAGGATTGTTTTCTATTTCAGCCACATTATAATCGATTGCCGCTTTTTGCGCGCCCAACATAAGCGCATCGATATTGCAGCCTGCCGCAGCGATTGGCAAAAGACCAACTGCTGTAAGCACCGAAAATCTGCCGCCAACGTCATCGGGCACCACAAAGCATTCATAACCCTTTTCGTCAGCTAAGGCTTTAAGTGTGCCGCGAGCCTTATCGGTTGTGCAGTAAATACGTTTTGCAGTTTCCTCTTCGCCGTAGCGTTCTTCAAGAAGCTTACGGAACACGCGGAATGCCACTGCAGGCTCAGTAGTGGTGCCTGATTTTGAAATAATGTTCACAGATACTCGCTTGCCCTCACAAATCTTTAGAAGGTCAGCCAAGTTAGAACCGCTTATGCTATTGCCCGAAAAATATATTTCAGGAGCGCCGTTACGAATTGCGTTGTAATAAGGTCCTTTTAAGAATTCGATAGCGGCGCGAGCTCCGAGGTAAGAGCCGCCGATACCTATAACTATAAGAACGTCGGTATCAGATTGAATTTTTTTAGCCGCCGCTTTAATGCGGGCAAATTCCTCTTTGTCATAGTTGGAGGGTAAATCAACCCAACCTAAAAAGTCATTGCCAAGACCGCTTTTTTCATTAACGGTTTTATGAGCATCAGCCACTTGACCCAAAAGACCCTTTATATCGTTTTCGCGTATAAAATCCTTTGCATACGCGCTGCTGAAATTTAGTGACATTGAATCAGTCCTTGTCATTTTATTGGGATAAAATACGGTATTCTATCCCGTTTAATTTATTTTACATTATTTTGTGTAGATTTGCAAGCATATTACACAAATTTTCACAAAAAAATCAAATTTTATTTTAGTAATCCGTCTAAAATCCACAAAAAAGCGGTCAAAAAGCTCATCTTATCAACGCTTTCGTCGGCTACAATCTCCACCTGACCTATTATTTCATCGTTTAAATAAAAATCTACCGCGCCGACGGCCTCGTCTTTTTTTACAGGAGCAGTAATATTTTCTTTTAAATTAAGCTTTTGCGTAATAGCCGCCGCTTCGCTTTTTTTAAGCAGTGCACCAAAATTATTAGGCGCTTTTATCTTTACCGTTTTTTCTACTCCATTTTCAATCTCAATTTCATTTATATCAAGTTGTGGTGCTATAGACGCGTATTCATAATTGGCAAAGCCATAATCAAGCAGCTTTTTAGCGCCGTTAAAGCGGTCGTTAGAGGTATCGCCCGACATTATTACCGCCACCAGCTCTAAACCGTTTCGCTCGGCCGTTGCAGAAAGACAGTGCCCCGCGCCCGAGGTAGTTCCCGTTTTAAGACCCGTAGTGCCCTCGTAAAAACGCACAAGCTTATTAGTATTTACAAGCTCGCTTTCGCCTCCGCGCAAAGAGTCCATCCACACTGTTGAATAATTTTTAATAAGGTCATGCTTTATAAGCTCGGCTGACATAATTGCAACATCATGTGCTGAAGATATATGCCCCTCGGCGTCAAGGCCAGTAGCGTTTATAAAGTTGGTATTGGTCATACCAAGCTCTTTTGCTCTTGCATTCATCATAGCGACAAAGCCCTCTTCGCTGCCTGCTATTTGCTCGCCCAAAGCCACTGTTGCATCGTTTGCCGAAGCGATAACTGCCGCTTTGAGCAAATCGTCTACCGTCATTGTTTCACCCGGCTCAAGCCAAATTTGCGAGCCGCCCATACTACAGGCGTGCTCGGAGGCGGTTATTACGTCCTCGACTGACATTTTGCCCGAGCTTATTGCCTCCATAACGAGTAATAGTGACATAATTTTTGTAATAGATGCCGGAGGTAACTTTTCGTCAGCATTCATTTCATATAAAATTTTGCCCGTATTTACCTCCATCAAAATAGCCGACTTTGCCTTTATGTCAAGCTGTGTGCCGATTGCCGCATCGGTAACGGTGTTGTCAATTGGCACAGCTATATCGGATATATCACACTCACTTGATATAGTAGCCGCCGAAACCCCACAAAAAGAAAATATTATAGAAATGCAAATTATTAAAGAAAAAAGTTTTTTCATAAACATACCCCCATAAACAAGAATATGTATTAAAATACAAAAATATAATCCCCTCGTCTTAATTGACAAGGGGACAATAATTTAAACCGTTACAGCTCCTTTTTCTTGTGTTTCACGGGCTGTTCTTTTTGCTTTTATATCTTTTATAAGCCACGGCAGGTAAGCAATAAAATATAAAAATGTAACGGCCGCTGCCATAATCAAAATTCTTAACACAAAATTCGGTGGCAATATATCGAGTATAGATGGCGTGTCCTCAGGGCGCGCCATAAACAAGTAATTTGCACCGGGGCCGATAATTTGATTGGTAAAATAGGCTACCACAGCAAGAATAACAAGCGATATGTATGACTTTATTGCCGATTTTACGGTAGGGCGCATTTTGTGCACGAAAATCATATAAAAAATTGCAATATAACCCAAAGTGTGTTCTAACCAGAACTGATAATATCTGAATCTTGTAGGTCCTGTGTATGTAATAACCGTAGGCGTGATAAGCGCAAAAACTGTGCCTGCAAGCAACCAAAAATATGAAATGTCAAACAACGTTTGCGACTTACCTATAACCATATGGCTGCAAAAAACCACAGCCCAACCGCAAACGGTAACGGGCAGATGGTCAACGGCGTTAGGCTTTAGCATATCGGGCAAGGCTATCAGCCGCCAATAGTACGACATTTCGGATATTATTAATCCAAACGCCAAAATATATCTGAAGCATTTTTCATATTTAGCATCGCGTATCTTGTTGCCAAACCTTGCAACCAGCAAAATAAGCGCCAGCATAATTATAATGGGAATAAAATGCGCAGCAGTAAAATTTGTGAACTCAACAGTATCACTCTTGCCGAAAAAATAAATTAAAAATTCTTTCATGATAAATCCCCTAAAAAGTTTTGATGATACATTTTATAACAACGCCATCACAATAAACACCGCGCACAAAATAATATACAGTATCATACCTACATTCTTATAAACTGTTTTAACAGCAGCATCCTGCGGCAGTTGGTTTTCTGCTGGCTTCCAAATGATTTTTCTTTTAAAGACTAAAAACAAAATCAATCCTAAAACCGAAAGCCCCATAAGAATAGATGAATAAAGCATAAATATTATAAGACCCGGCAATATCTGCAGCAGCGTTGCCGTTATTTCGGCAGCCGTAGCCGATGATGCCATACTTGAAATCGCATCTAAATCTATAAGCGACATAATCCACGGCGCTATAACCGTGCCCATAAAATTGACTATGGCGTGCATCAGCACGGTGTAACGCAACCTACCCGTACGCAAATAGATATACGCGAGTATGAGCCCTATTCCAAATGCATAGAAAAACTGAAAAAAATTTTGGTGCAAAAGTCCAAAGGTGAGCGCCGAAAAGAAGACCGCTATCTTTTCGCCGTACTGTCTTGTGCGGTCAATCAGCTGCTTTCTAAAAACCAGCTCTTCGAGCAACGGCGCTAAAACAACCATAACAACCACTTTTAGCGGATTGGTGTCTAAAGCATAGTCAAGAATCGCGTTTTGAGCCTTGCCGCCCGATAATATCATTGAAAGGGTGTTGCCTATCATATTACCGGTGTACATTACAAAAAACACTATCGGCAGCAACAACAAAAATTTACCCGCGCTCAATTTGTGCTCCTCAGGTCTTTGCGCAGGTATTTCTCGCATAATAAGTAACCCCGACGGAATAGCAAACAAATAAATAGGCGCAAAGCTTATTATCCAAAAGCCCCAGGACGAAGTCGAGAGCCAATTATCTTCGCCCCATATTAGTTTTGGGACCATAACGCAAAGCAGCTGAGCTATAAAAGACACTACCACTATTGCACTGAGGGCAAAGCCTATTCGCGAAAATATTTTGCGTTCGTTTTTTAAATTGTAATCGGTGTTATTCATAAGCCCCTCCTTATAATTTTAAAAACAATGCAGCGCATTCACAATGCGCTGTTCGGGGAAAAAGATCGCATGGGGTGTATTCTTGTAGTTTGTAGCCTAAATTTTCTAAAACCTCGGTGTCACGGGCGAGTGTTGACACATCGCACGACACATAAACTATTCTTTCGGGCGAAAAATCTTTCGCCACAGTTTTAAGCAGCGCCTCTTCGCACCCCTTTCTCGGCGGGTCAAGGATTACCACATCGGCAGCTATGCCCTCATTTTTTAACTGCTCTGCTGCGCGGGCGGCATCACCGCAAATAAATCGGGCATTATTTATACCGTTTTCCTTAGCGTTAATATTTGCATCGTGCACGGCGGCATCGACAATCTCGACACCGATTATGCTTTTAGCCTCGCGCGCCATAGAAAGACCTATTGTGCCTGCGCCGCAGTAAAGGTCTAATATGTTTTTGCCGTTTGGCTCGGCATACTCTGCCGCTTTTTTATAAAGGCGCTCAGCCATATCGTGATTGACCTGATAAAAAGAATGGGGAGAAATACGCACCCTTATGCCGCAAAGAATATCATATATATACTCTCTGCCATAAACACAAATGTTTTTATCACCCAAAACAACATTGGTCTTTTTGCTGTTGATATTCAAAATTACGCTTTTAAGATTTTCACCCAAAGCGTCTTTCAAATCGGCTGCAAGTTCGTTTTTGTGCGGCAGGTCGTTGCCGTTTATAACAACGCCCACCATCATTTCTTTTGTTTGCTTGCCGTAACGCAAATAAAAATGGCGTAGCAAGCCGGTGTGATTTTCTTCGTTATAAATCGAAATGTTATGCTTTTGAACAAAATCGGTGAACACATTACCCGCTTTATTAAATGTTTCGGGGTGCAAAAGGCAGTCACCACAAGCAATAACTCTGTGTGAGTGGCGCGAATAAAAGCCAAGCTCGCCGCTCTCGGCTACGGGATAGAGCGCTTTGTTGCGATAGCGGTCAGGGTTATCGGCGCAAATTATAGGCTGTGGGTCAAGGTCTATTTTACCTATGCGTCGCATTGTTTGCACAACTCGGTTTTGTTTTAAGTCACATTCATTTTTATAGTTTATATGTCTGAAAACGCAACCACCGCAACGAGCAAAAACGCCACAATCGATGTTTTTGCGGTGCTTTGACGGAGCTATTATTTCTTCACACTTGGCAAACGCATAGTTCTTTTTCACCTTTAAAATGCGGGCGTGTATTTTATCGCCAACGGCGGTCATTGGCACAAAAATCGCCACTCCCTCATATTTGCCTATGCCACTGCCCTCGTGTGAAATGTCGGTGATTTCAAGTTTAATTTCGTCGTTTTTCTTCATATTATCTGCTAAAGTTTGTAAAGTTTTGTTCGAGTGAGCCTTCGTCAAACAGCGAATAACCTCGACGGCAATCGTAGCCAAAGGTGTCGTCGGCGTTAAGTGGAATATCGTTAATCACAACAGTATCGTTGTTAAGCCAAAGGGCTTCTACATCCTCGATTCCCGTTTGCCAAAAAATGTTATGGCTGTTGTCACCGTTTACGATTTCGCCTCTTATCGCAACCCCAAGGTTATTTTTTACCACATAAATATTCATTGTTTTTTCGCCCGACGGAGAAACACTTGATACTTGAAGTGTGCCCGTTGGCAGTTCTGCAATATCAGTAAAAAGGCTGCCTTGTACTGCGAATATAATATCGGCCACAATAACCAAGGTTGCAACAACATATAGAATTTTAAATCCTATGTTTTTCATAAAAACACCCACTTTTAAATCTCATCAGTGCTAAAGCTTGGTGTGACGCTCGCGTTAAAACGGTCAACATCAAGATTATATGCAGTTATCGCAAAGCGGCAATGCACACCGTAGGACGCCATAAAATAAGGTAGTGTAAATATAAGCGGCGCTACCAAAAACGATACCAAAATCCAGCCGATAAAGCTAATTGCCAGTCCAAAAAAGTCGGCACCGGTCCGTTTTGAAATAATAGTAGACATATTAACGGCTTCGGCGGGGTCGACGGTGTCATTGCTTACAAAAACAAAGGGCGCAAGGTAATATTTTAGCATAACAAACACCAGCGCCAAGGACGCTATGATGGCAAGAAAAGAATTGAGTGTCCATAAATTTGAGGTCCACACAGGAAGCGATAAATTAAAAAGCGAATAAATTTGCTCGTTTGAAAGCAAACATACAATTATGCACGGTAAATATAAAACTGCCGATAACAAAAGAAGTCTTGCGGCAATAAGCAAAGAAAAGTGCAAGGTGCGCTTATATTCTGCCGCGCTTGAAAAATATTTAAATATTACAAGCACGCTGTCATTTTGATTCCAAAGCAAGCGTCTGAAATAATATAACGCCCCTAAAAACAACGGACTTATAACAAAGAAAATCAGTATTGCCATAGTTGCAATATAACCCGCGTTGCCTGCAAATACCGATGCCAGCGTGGCGGTAAGAACAACCGCAAAAAACGCAAACAACAATATGCAGCCCACCGCAACCGACTTTAAAAAGCCTTGTCGCAGCGCGGCTTTTGCCGTTATTTTAACAACGGGACTTGGTGCTAACATAAAAGCTCACTCCTTTTGATATTATATTATCAAATTTGTAACTCTTAAATATTACAGAATTTTTAATTTTGCATAGGATGCCATAAGTTTTTTTGTGCCAACGGTATCAAAGGCTATTTCAAGTAGCGTATCGTTGCCCATTGACGAGGCAGAAAGTATTAATCCCTCGCCAAAGGTTTTGTGCTCAACTCGCTGGCCTGCAAAGTAGTTACCCACAGGCGCATGGTCTTCCTTTTTGGCGGCAGAATAACCGCCAAACGAGGTTGTAGTTTTGCTGTAAGACACGGCAGTGCGAGTAGCGCGTGGGGTATAAAAGCCGTCATCAAAATCACGCGAACGGCTAAACGGCATTTGTGGTACCGATGCTTTCATACTGCAATATTCATCGGGTATTTCCTTTAAAAAGCGCGAAGGCATATTGCGATTGGTAGAGCCGAACACCATTCGTGTTACGGCGTTGCTTACGGTAAGCTGACGCTTTGCGCGGGTAATTGCAACATACATAAGACGGCGTTCCTCTTCAATCTCGCTCTCGCCGCCGTAGATTGATTGATTACCGGGGAAAATCCCCTCCTCAAGACCAATAAGAAACACATTTTCAAACTCGAGTCCCTTTGCCGAATGCACGGTCATAAGGGTTACCTTGTCTTCGCTGTCGTTCATAGAGTCAATATCGCTTACAAGGGCGATTTCTTCAAGAAAAGTTGCTAGCGTTGGCTCGTCATTTTCAAGCTCATACTGCTTTACATTATTTACGAGCTCGTCGACGTTTGCGAGTCGGTCGGCGTTTTTGGGGTCGGTGTCGGTCATAAGGCTGACACGGTAACCACTTTTATCTAAAACAGCGGTTAGTAGTTCGCTTATCGGTAGCTCATCAACAAGCGATGATAACGATTTTATCATTTCGCAAAAATCTTTAAGCTTGCCTGCGGCGCGAGAAATTGAGTCGTATTTTTCTGCGTTTTCTAGCACTTTAAAAAGGCTAATATCTAATCGACGCGCAATTTCTGCCGCGTGATTGAGTGTTGTGTCACCAATGCCACGCTTTGGCTCGTTTATAATTCGACGAAGACGAATATCGTCATTGTTGTTGCTTATAAGATTGAGATACGCCAAAACATCGCGAATTTCTTTTCTCTCATAGAAACGCATACCGCCAATCACGCGATACGATATACCGCTTCGGGCAAAAACGTTTTCTATTGCGGCCGACTGCGCATTTATGCGGTACAACACCGCATGGTCAGAAAATCTTGCGCCGCCGCGCACACCTTCTAACACTCGGTCTGCTACATATCGCGCCTCGTCGCGCTCATCTGCGGCAGTATAAATTTTTATAAGCTCGCCGTCACCCTTGTCGGTCCAAAGATTTTTACCCTTTCGGCCGCGATTGTTAGCAATCACCGCGTTGGCGGCATTTAAAATGTTGCCAACCGAGCGATAGTTTTGCTCAAGGCGAATAACACGGGCATTTTCGTAATCGTCTTCAAAGTTAAGTATATTTTCAATGGTAGCGCCGCGAAAACGGTAGATACTTTGGTCATCATCGCCCACAACACATATATTGCCGTGGATAGATGCCAACAATCTCACCAATTCGTATTGCGCGTAGTTGGTATCCTGATACTCGTCCACCATTATGTATTTAAACTTGCTGCCGTAATGCTCTAACACATCGTCGTTTTCCCGAAATAGCTTTACGGTGTAGTTTATCATATCGTCAAAATCCATTGCGTCGGCAGATTTCAGACGGTTTTGATATATATCATAAAGCTTTGCTATGGTTTGCTGACGGTAGTCGTTGCCTACTGTTTGTTTGTATTCGGCGGGAGAAATCAACGAATCTTTAGCCGCCGAAATTGCCGCTAAAACGCTTCTTATTGGAAACATTTTTTCGTCAACCGCGTTGTCTTTCATAATGTTTTTGATAAGACGCTTCTGGTCGTCGGTATCATAAACGGTAAAGTGCGAGCTAAATCCGATTCTTTCGGCGTTCATACGCAAAATTTTGCCGCAAATACTATGGAATGTGCCCGCCCAAAGACTCTCTCCACCCTCGCCGAGCTTTGCGTTAATTCGTTCTTTGAGTTCATTTGCCGCCTTGTTGGTAAAGGTTATGGCAAGAATCTGCCACGGATGAGGCGCATTAACCGAAAACACACCTTGCGGCAAGGTAGCCGTTTTATCGTTTAAATAATCTTCTGCCGCTAATATATCCTCTTGCGTAAAATACGGCACAAAATCACTGTTATAGGCGTTACCATATTTAACAAGATTGGCAATGCGGTTGACAAGCACGGTGGTTTTGCCGCTACCCGCGCCCGCAAGCACCAAAAGCGCGCCCTCAGTTGTGGTTACCGCTTCAAATTGGCGGTCGTTCATATTGCCGAAGTCTTTTTTTATAAGACTGCGGCGTAAATTTAAAAACTGTTCTGTCATATTGCTTCCTATTTCTTGGCTTGCACATACTCAAATTGAGCGGTTTGGCGAAGCAACTCTGCGTGGGTATCGGTGTGAGCCACCATGACAAGCGGCTTTGTAAGGTCAAGGCTGAATACGCCCATAATTGACTTTGCATTTACTACATATTTACCCGAAAGCAGTTCAATATCATAGGGCTTTTCGTTTGCTATATCCACAAATTTTTTAACTGCCTCAAAATCTTTTAAAAGAATGGTTTTTTCTAACATTTTATTTCTCCTTAAATGACATAAAGTCCTGATTCGAGCAAGGCAAACTCGTAACTGCCCGACTTAACATAAGCATATATGGGCTCTTCAAAGCTGTAATAATCCTCTACCGAATAGCTTTCAAGATTTACCTTTATTATTTTGTTTGAGCCTTTGTTGCAAACATACGCCCATTCGCCATCAATAAAAATGTTTTCAGGACATTCAAAGGGTGACGTTTTGCCACCGATGCGCAGCTCGGCGCGCATAGTGTTTATATTAAAACGGATTAAAACATTATGGTCTTTAAAGCTCGCCCAAATGCTGTTGTTGTAAAGGGCAATGTCCGAAGGCGCGACATCGCGATATCTAATTTCGCCCGAAATGTTTATCATTCCGTCGGTGTCTATAATAAACACCTGACCGTTTTCGTTGCATATAAGTGTTCTGCCGTCGGGCAATATGATCGATTTTTCGGCAACAAAGTTTTTACACAGCTTTACGGCCACGGTATAATTGCTGCCAAATTTCATATTCCAATAAATAGTTTCGCTAACATCGCTGAGCAACGAATTCTCAAACGATAGCATTTTGTACCAAACTATATCGCCCTCGTCTACAACGGCTTTTTGATATGGAAAAATCAAACCGTCCGATTTTGGCAATACCTCGTATACTTTACCGTCAAATACCTTTTTCACAGTTTTCAGTCCTTTGTTATATCTTTAATGCGCCGCCATTAATCATGCTTTGTACAGCTAGTAAAACACCTGTTTTTGCGCTGTGGAAGTTTAGTCCGCCCTGCATCCACGCAGCATATGGTGCTCGTAGAGGAGCATCGGCAGAAAGCTCGATAGAAGAACCTAATGTAAACGCACCTGCCGCCATAATGACCTGATCATCATAGCCCGGCATGTCCGACGGCTCGGGGCGAACAAACGAGTCGACGGGGGCGCCCGATTGCATACCGCGACAAAATGCGATAAGCGCTTCAGGTGTATTAAGAACTACACTTTGTATAATGTCGCCGCGTTTTTCTTCTACTGTGGGACTAACCTTGTAGCCCAAAATTTCAAGTAAAGCTGAAGCAAAAACGGCTGTTTTTAGCGCTTCGCCCGTTACGTGTGGTGCCGCAAAAAGCCCCATATAAAGCTCGCGATTATGACCGAGTGATGCGCCTACCTCACGGCCAACGCCGGGAGCTGTCATACGACCTGCGCACATTTCAACGTACTCTCGCTTGCCTGCAATATAACCGCCCGTTGGTGCAATACCACCACCTGCATTTTTGATAAGCGAGCCTGCAATAATATCGGCGCCTACCTCGGTAGGCTCTCGTGTTTCTACAAATTCGCCATAGCAGTTATCTACCATAATAAC
>JAZUOS010000068.1:0-22561 GCA_045604765.1 Acutalibacteraceae bacterium
GTAGGCTCTCGTGTTTCTACAAATTCGCCCTAGCAGTTATCTACCATAATAACGGTATTAGGCGACACTTCTTTTACCGTTTTACAAAGCTCTTCTATTTTGTCTATTGTAAGACTTGGTCTAAGGCTATACCCGCGCGAACGCTGTATGTAAGCCATTTTATAATTACCCCAAGAAAGCTCGGCACGAATGGCATTTATATCGGGTGTGCCGTCAGGCAGCAAATCTACTTGATGATACTCGACACCAAAATCCGCAAGTGAACCGTCAGTGTGACCTTCAAAACCAAAAACACCGATTATTGTGTCATAAGGTCTGCCTGTAAGCACAAGCACCTTATCGCCCGGTCGCAATATACCAAAAAGTGCAACGGTAAGCGTATGCGTACCCGAAGCAAAGCTGTGACGCACAATAGCATCCTCAGTACCCATACAGTCAGCAAAAACTTGGTCTAAAGTATCGCGACCAACGTCACCGTAACCGTAACCCGTAGAGGTGCCAAGATGCATCTCGCTAACACGGTTTTTAATAAAAGCATTAAGCACCTTTGTCTGATTATATTCAGTTATGCTGTCTATATTTTCAAAGCTTGTCTTTGCCTTGCTTTCGGCAAGGGTGCTCATATTTTCAAGTTTTTCGTCAAATTTAAAGTAATTCAAGGGGTTTTCCTCCAATAGCCCGCATCGTAAACGTGGCTAAAATTGTTTTCTAAATAAAAGGGTTTTATATTTTCTTCACAAACGGCAATACATGGCAAATCATACTGTGAAAGCAGACCTGCCAGCGCCTGTGTTCCCATTCCTTTTTTGTGGGATGCAATGCCATTTACAACAACTGCTTGTCCGTCACAAATTCCGACAGCCGCGCATTTGTTTTTTTGCGCGTAGTATTTTAACCGTCCGTGATTTAGTCGATGACAAAAATCCACCGCAAAATGCTCATAAGGCGGCAATTCTAACCCGTAGGTATCGAGCAATTTATAAATTTCACTGCTGTTTAGTGCGTCGGACTTTATATCACACTCAAATCGGTGTTCACTTTTCATAACGCAAACGCGGTGAAAACTGTCACCAAATAAAGCAGTCAGTGTGTTTGCGTCAGAAAACACTGATAGCGGCGATATTATCGCGATAAATTCACGCAGTTCATCCATATCTGCATTAGCGTTATAAATTACCATGTTGCTGTCAAGCATAGAAATGACTGCGCGAGTCTTATCTTGCACCCAAAAAAGCGCAATGTCTTTGTAAGACTCGTAGGTGCAGTTTATTTTTACAACCTCGGCAAGCGGTAAATTAAATTTTGGTATTTCTTTTACCAGACTTATCATAGCTTGCCGCTCGCAATTTGTTCTATCATATATTTTGAAAGGTCGCGAACGGCTATAACATCGCGCATATCGCAAACCGAATTTGCAGTGTGAATATATCTGCAAGGAACAGAAAGTGCCACTGTGCGCACACCGCCGCGACTTAAATGTATAGCGCCCGCATTATTGCCGCCTGCAACGGCACATTTGCTTTGAGCCTTTATACCGCTGTTTAAAGCAGCATTATAATACTCGCGGTCGTAGCTTGTAGCTCCGTCCATAAACGAAACTACCGCACCTTCGCCCTGACGACATACCTGTTTTGCCGCCGCTACACCCGCAACATCGGCAGCGGTTGTACCGTCAATAACTATTGCCGCATCGGGCTCTACCGCAAATGCCGCTACCTTTGCCCCGCGAAGACCTACCTCTTCTTGCGTGGAAAAGCTTGC
This sequence comes from Acutalibacteraceae bacterium, assembly GCA_045604765.1. GTDB lineage: Bacteria > Bacillota > Clostridia > Oscillospirales > Acutalibacteraceae > UBA737. The sequence continues at coordinate 1,762 of JAZUOS010000068.1, forward strand.
ATAAAAATCGTATTCGGCATCCTGCTTTAATAAATCGATCAAAACAAGACAGCCTACGCGGTCATCAAGCGCTTTTGTTAATACCTTGTCGCCACACGAGATAAAATCACTGCACATAACAGCACAGTCACCCACGCTTACAAGCGCTTTGGCCTCGTCGGCAGAGGGCACGCCAATATCAATATAAAGACTATCGGCATCGGGTAGTTTTTTGCGCTCGTCACCCTCGCACAAATGCACGGGCTTGCCACCTATTACACCAAGAGTTTTACCGTTTACAAGAACTCTGCGGAACATAAGTGCCGCGGTATCAATACCGCCCACCGTTTTAAAGCGCAAAAATCCGCTTTCTTCAATATGGGTAATAATAAATCCGACCTCGTCGAGATGCGCGTCAATAAGCACTTTTTTTGAAGGCTCTTTTTTACCCTTTTTAAAGGCAATTATATTGCCTAAATTATCTATTTTGTATTCACAGTGGTCTTTAATTTGTGAAATCACAAATTCACGCACGGCACCCTCATCACCCGAAGTGCCGTCTAATATACAAAGTTGTTTTAAAAGCTCTATCATTATGCGTTACCTCCTAAAATATACTTTTGAAGAAGGTCACAAACGTTTTCGATATCTTTTATATCAATTATCTCTACATCACTATGCATATTACGAAGCGGAATAGACACAAGGCCTGTCTTGACACCGCTTTTTGAAATCGAAATAACGTCTCCGTTGGTGCCTGTTCTGCCACCCATAACCTCGGTCTGATAGGGCATATTGTTTTCCTTGGCAATAGACACCAACTTTTTAGAAATAGCCTTGTCAAGAATTGGTGACATACCAATCATTGCACCACCCGATAGCTTGCCGCAATCATTGCTTGGCACGTCGGGTGCGTCAGCAAATGAAACGTCAAGCACAATTGCCTCGTCGGGAGAAACGCAAAACGCCGCAGTCCCGGCTCCGCGACAACCAAGCTCTTCTTGGTCAGTAAAAGCAAACACGATGTTAAAGGGTAACTTTTTGCCGCTTAATCGTTCGGCAAGTTCTAAAAGACAAACCACACCTGCACGGTTATCAAGACTTTTGCCTGTAATACGGCTACCGCATAAGTCGGCAGCCTTTGTATTAAAACTTACAAAATCGCCAACCGAAATTACCTCTTTTGCTTTTTCGCCCAAAAGCGTATCTATTTTCAAAGCAGAAATATCGTCATATTCTGTAACGCCGCCAAGATGAGGCGGTGTTGCACAAAACACACCAGTTATTTTTTCTTTGCCGTGAACGGTTACTGCACGTGCAGGAAGTGAACGCAAATCAATACCGCCACAGTTTTTAACGGTCAAAAATCCCTTATCATCAATATCAGTCACAACAAAGCCAACCTCATCAATGTGGGCTTCAAGCATAAGGGTATATTTACCCTCGCCCTGCATTTCGCCCACAACGGTAATGCCATCTTGCGTTGTTTTAGCGTATTTTGAAAGTTCATCTGCCGCTATGACAGAAGCGTCGGTTATATTGCCAATGCTTACGGCATTAGACAGGTTAAAAAGTGTTTCTTTAATATTCATTACAGTTCGTTCACCAGTTGTTTAAAATGATTGCCTCTAGCTACAAAGTTTGGATAGCTGTCAAAGCTTGCGCACGCAGGAGAAAGGGTTACAATATCGCCCGAAACTGCGGTTTTATGTGCCTCGGCTACAGCCTCGGCAAAATCTTTAACCCTTATGATTTCGGGGGCGCCGTTATAGCCGTCATATTCACGAAGGCATTTTTCGATCTTGTCGGCAGTGTCACCGCAAAGATATAGCGTTTTCACCTTTTCTACAATATATGGCATCATAGGCTCAAAGGGTATGTGCTTATCATAACCGCCCGCAAGTAGTATTACCTTTTGGTCGAATGCTTTAAGTCCCGCGATAGTACGGGTTGGGCTTGATGCGATAGAATCATTATAGTATTTAACGCCGCCTACTTCGCGTACAAATTCGATTCTGTGCTCAACGCCGCCAAATTCACACGCAACCTTTTTTATATTATCAACGCCAACGTAGCCCCAAACAGCCGCTATGGCAGTAAGATAATTTTCTACGTTGTGGTCGCCTAAAATGCGAATATCTTTGCGATCAATTACAGGCACGTCAATACCGCGATATGCCATATGAAGCACACCGTCGTCGGCAAGCCACGCACCGTTGTTAAGACGTCGGCTCATACTAAAGCCAAGGCTTTGACCGCGAACATCCTTGCGGAAATCCTCGGTAATATCATTATCACGGTTAAGAATGGTGCGTGAAAAAGCATTTTGATGAAGCAGTATGTTTTTCTTTGCTTCAACGTATTCGTCCATATCCTTATGCACATCAAGATGATTTGGTGCTACGTTTGTAACGACCGCAATATCAGGGCTTTTGCGCATAGAGATAAGCTGGAAAGAGGAAAGCTCTGCCACAACAAAATCGTCGGCTGTAATATTTTCAATTTCGGGAAGCAGCGGTGTGCCGATGTTGCCGCCAACAAATACGCGCTTGCCCTCGGCTTCAAGCATTTTTGCAATAAGTGTAGTGGTTGTGGTTTTGCCGTCAGAGCCTGTTACTGCAAAAATTGTTGCGGGACACAGGTCAAAAAACACTTCCATTTCGCTGGTCACTGCAATACCGCGTTTGCGTGCGCGCTCAAGCTCGGGAAGATGGAAGTTCATACCTGGTGTGCGGAATATAATATCTACCTCAAGATTTTCAAGATAGCCGTCGCCAAGCTTAAGCTCGGCTCCTGCGGCCTCAAGCTCGTCGGCAATATTGCCTATAAGCTCGCGCTCGCGGCGGTCACAAGCAATAACACGCGCACCCTGCTTTAAAAAGTTTAAAATAAGTGGTGTGTTGCTGACACCTATACCACACATAGCGATTTTTTTACCCTTTAATTGACTAAAAAACTGCTTAAAATCCATAAAGCGTTCCTCCAAAAATCAGTCTATAATTTGTTCCGATTGTTTGTAATCATCGTCACCGTACATATCAACAGCGGGGTCGATTTCTTCAATTTCTATATATTCTTCAAGCGTTACGCCCAATTCATTTATTATTTTCGCGTTGTTTATACCCACAAAGCGCCAATGCCAAGATTCGTAAATAACGCCGGTAATATGCTGTTTGTCTTTAGGGTAACGAAGAATAAAACCATAATCCTCGGCGTTTTCACACATCCAGGTGTACATTGGCGTACTTTCAAACGCATCACCCGCCATATTAAAATCGGCGCAAAGGCCTGTATTGTGCTCGCTCGTTCCCGGACGCGCTACAACGGTTGCCGCTTTTTCTTCGTCGCCGCCTACTCGATTTACTTGCGCTTTAAACAAATCGTTTTGTATAGCGTAGCTGCGAAACGGCGACCAAACCTGTAAGTTGACGCCGTCCTTTTGCGCTGCAGCCACCATAGCTGTGATGTATGGATATACATCCTTGTGAATTTTTGTTACGTAGTTATTATTTCGATACTGCGGGTCAATTTCTACTAGATATTCACGCACCTTGGTATCGTAATCGTCGGGCAAAGCGTTCTCTCCATTGATTAGAAGCAATCTACCAAAGTTTGCATCAAGCTCTACACCTGTGGGGGTAACAAAAATTTCAGGCTCTGAGGGTGTCTCTTCTTTTTGAGAAGAGCTGTTGTCGGGCACAGATAAATTTTGTTCGCTCGACACATAACTGATGTCCGACGAATTGTTGTTTTTTGTATCTGAGCCGCCTTTGATTACCGCAACAATTACGGCAATCAGCGCTATAAGCACCGCGAGCAACGCTGCAAGTAGCGCTATAAATATTCTGCGGCGAATTATCGCTTTTTTACGTCTTTCGGTCATTTTGTACCTCTTTTAACAGGACGATGGGTATCGTCTCCTACAAATTTATTCGTCAAGCTTAAGCACTGCCATAAATGCGTCTTTCGGTACCTCTACCGAGCCGAGTTTACGCATCTTCTTTTTACCTTCTTTTTGCTTTTCAAGAAGTTTCTTTTTACGGGTAATGTCACCGCCATAGCATTTTGCAAGCACATCCTTGCGCATAGCCTTTACGGTTTCTCGCGCAATGATTTTGCCGCCTACGGCTACCTGAACGGGAACCTCAAAGAGCTGTCTTGGAATATACTCTTTAAGCTTTTCGGCTATTCGGCGTGCGCGGGTGTAAGAATTTGATGTGTGCACAATGAAGGATAATGCATCTACCGTATCGCCCGCAAGCATAACGTCAAGTTTTACAAGGTTGGATTTTTGGTAACCCGCAGTTTCGTAATCATAGCTCGCATAGCCTTTTGTACGGCTCTTTAGCGCATCGAAAAAGTCGTAAACAATTTCACCCATAGGAAGCACATAGTGAATATCAACACGGTCACCCATATAGGTCATACCCTTATAATCTCCACGGCGCTCCTCGCAAAGCTGCATTATTGTGCCGACATACTCGCTTGGTGAATAGATATGAACGTTGGCTACAGGCTCAAGCGCCTCGGCAATAGTAGCAGGGTCGGGGTAATTGGTTGGATTATCGACAAATATCTTTTCCCCGTTTGTCAGCACAAATTCATACTGCACACTTGGTGCTGTTGTGATAATATCAAGATTATATTCGCGTTCGAGTCGCTCTTCTAATATTTCCATATGCAAAAGTCCTAAAAATCCGCAACGGAAACCAAAGCCTAACGCTTGCGAGGTTTCGGGCTCAAAGAGCAGCGACGCGTCATTAAGCTGCAGCTTTTCGAGCGCTTCGCGTAAATCGGGGTATTTTGCACCATCAGCGGGATAAATACCACAGAACACAACCGGCTTTGCCGCGCGGTAGCCGGGGAGTGCTTCATCGGCAGGAGTGTCGGCAAGCGTGATAGTATCACCAACGCGTGCTTCGCTAACCGTCTTAATAGATGCCGCAAGGTAACCAACCTCGCCTGCTTCCAACGTATCACAGGTTTCATAATTGGTGGCGCGCTTGCGGCCAAGCTCGACAATGTCAAACTCGGCGCCGGTTGCCATCATTTTGATTTTGTCGCCCGACTTTATTTTGCCCGATACAACGCGGAAGTAAACTATAACTCCCTTGTATGGGTCATAGTACGAGTCAAATATAAGCGCTTTAAGCGGCGCTTCGCGGTCGCCCTTTGGCGCGGGCACACCCTCAACGATTGTTTCAAGCACTTGCTCAACATTTATGCCCGTTTTGGCAGAAATCAACGGCGCCTCGTCGGCGGGAATACCAATAATATCCTCAATTTCAGACTTGATTCTTTCAGGCTCGGCAGAGGGCAGGTCAATTTTATTGATAACCGGCAAAATCTCAAGCCCGTGGTCTACCGCCAAATATGTGTTGGCAAGTGTTTGCGCCTCAATGCCCTGCGATGCGTCAACAACCAGTATCGCGCCCTCACAAGCCGCCAAAGAACGAGATACCTCATAGTTAAAGTCAACGTGCCCCGGTGTGTCTATAAGATTAAGCTCGTATTCTTTACCGTCTTTTGCAGTATAGTAAAGCGTTACTGCGTGCGCTTTGATGGTGATGCCACGCTCGCGCTCTAAATCCATACTGTCAAGTATTTGCTCTTCCATATCGCGCTCGGCTACCGACTGTGTAAGCTCTAAAAGTCGGTCGGCAAGGGTTGACTTGCCGTGGTCTATGTGTGCTACTATGCAAAAATTTCTGATGTTTTCGAGTGGAAATGACAAAGCGTATTTCTCCTTATACTATATATAATTATACATAATGCATTATAGCACAATGCGTTTATGATTTCAAGGCAAAGTGTGCATTTACTTCTTAATTTTTTGAACGGTCGTTATTTCATAAAAAACGGAAAACCCCCACATCTTTCACCTGTGGGGGTTTATACTATTTGTTCTATCATTAAGTTTATCTCAATATGAATTTATTAAAAACACAATCCATTATTTAATTTTAACTGTACATCGGACTCACCATCTGTATGTTTTAGTTTTTGAAAATTAAAACTAACTAAACTTTCGGACTCATTCCTTTGCTTTTTTATAGTTTTGAGTTAAAAGTTAATTAAACCTTTGGACTCAGTCCTTTACTTAAATATAGTTTTCGGGTTTACAGGTTTACCTGTACATTGGACTCACGCCTTTCAATTTATTTTTTCATAATTGCTGGTGGAGTGTCCCTCATAGCGTTTTACCGCTCCTTTCTTTTCTTTGCATCTTTATTATAAGCAACAATCAACAATTTGTCAATAAAAAGTTAATAACTTTTATGTATTTTGTATAAAAAACCAAATTATGTAAACCGTTTTTGGCTATTTGCACAAAAGGAAAACAATTCTATTGACTGAAAACAAAATTTAGGTTAAAATATGAGGGTATGATATTTGCGTTTTGGAGGACAAAACTATGAGTGAAATAAACAAAAACGAAGAATATAACCCCGACCTTATCACCCTTACCGACGATGACGGTAAAGAATATAATTTTGAGGTTTTGGACGCAATTGAAACCGATACCGCAAGATATTTGGCGCTGCTTCCGCAGTATGAGGACCCTCAGGCCATGCTTGACGATTCGGGCGAATTGGTAATTGTTAAGGTCGGCGAAGAAAACGGCGAAGAATTTTTTTATGAAATTGAAGACGATGACGAATATGAAACCGTTGCCGATGCCTTTGTTGACCGACTTGAAGACTTTTTTGAAATAGACGAGAAATAAATAACGGCTCGCCGTTATTTATTAATGTAAAGTTGAAAATGGAAAATGGAAAATTATTGTGTGCCTTTGGCACTAATATAACATTTTCGCCTTGCGAAACATATTAATTTTCAACTTTCAACTTTCAATTTTCAATTGTTACGTTCTGCCTTGTGCGTGTATCCTGGCTTATATAACCCTACAAGATAATAAAAAGGGATTTCTGCTCAGGCGGCGGGTTTGCAGACCTCCCGCGGCGGTGCCGAGTTCGGAAGAAGGGAGCACGAAACCGCTTGGCGAAAACCCACCTGAAATTAAGTTCAGGTTATCATTAAGCCGTTACGGCAAGGCGGAACGAAAGTTTTAAAAAATTTAGCAAAAAATTCTTGACTTATTTTATTTTTGCGATATAATATGTATTGCTCAATTAAACATTGGGGAATTGTGTAACGGTAGCACGACAGACTCTGACTCTGTTTGTTGGGGTTCGAATCCCTATTCCCCAGCCAAAAATAAAGACCATCTTTTGATGGTCTTTATTTTTTATTCGGCTTGAAATAGGGATTCGAACAAGGAGTGAGCGTAAGCGGCAGAAAACAGTCCGGTGGACTGTTTTCGCCGACGTGGGCAAGCCGCTTGCGGCGCGATAGGCGCGTTGCGCCGGAAAAATCCCGTTAAAGCGCAATTAAATATCAATCTTTTGAACGGGGCAATTCCAACATTGCACCTTGTTTCCTCCCAAACAAATCTCTCGCTTCATCGGGTGTTACCGCAAAAACTTTGCCCGACTTATAAAGTATAGCAAAGCTAAAATTATTACCAAGCTTTTGCGTCAGCTCCGCTTTTTCTTTTTTGTAAAGCGGGTCTTTTATTTTTAAGGTATCGGGTATGTGTTTTTCGCAACCGCTTTGTAGCATATCGCAAACAATTTTCTCACGCAATATATCGCTGTCACATTTATCTTTGTAAAACTCATAAAACCTTTCTGTATACAACGATAAACTTAATTTGTTGCCACAAACCTCGTTGCCAAATTCAAAAAACAAGTCAAAGGGCTCAATACCAATTTCGTTTATTAAATAGTCAAGCGTCAACAAAAATCTGCCGCTGTTATACAGTCGCTCTAATGCATCCTCGCAGCTTTTAAGCTTTAGAACTTCGTCCGCTGTAAGCCACGGGCTGCTTGTTACCTCATAGGGTGGTTTGTCACTATATTCACAGGGATATTTATCGTGGTTTTGCCGCATATCAGAGCCGTAAAGCAGCTTTAAAAATCCCATTTGCAACATATGGGCATGCAGATTGTAACCGATATTAAAGCTATTTTTAAAGCTCAATAAATCCTCGCCTGTAAGCCCTGCTATAAGGTCGATATGAATGTGCATATTATTAAAGCTTAAAAGCGTTTTTATATTTTTGATTAGCTTTTGTGTGTTGGTTTTACGGTTTATAAGCTTTAAGGTTTCCTCGTTAAAGGACTGCATACCTATTTCAAGCTGCACAGCGCTCGGCGGCATTTGAGATAGAATAGCAAGCGTTTCTTCCGCTAAAATATCGCCCGCTATTTCAAAGTGAAAACAAACGCCATCGGGTATTTTTGTGCCATAATTATCTTTTATAAACCGCAAAATTTCATTGGCTCTACGGTAATTTGCATTAAAAGTGCGGTCAACAAATTTTATGGTTTTTGTTCCTGAATTTGCAAGCAAAACAATGTTTTGCTTTGTGGTATCCATATCAAAAAACCGCAGACCGCCGCATCTGCCCGATAAGCAAAACGCGCAGCGGTAAGGGCAACCGCGACTGGTTTCGATATAACAAATTCTGCCGCTTAAGTTGTCAAAAAACTCTTGCGAATAGGGGTTGGGCGGAGTTTCGGTATATTCTATTTCAGGATTAGATAAAATTTCGTTGTTTTTGCGGTATGTTAAACCGTCAACGCGGTCAAGTCTGCACTCTGAATTGACAGCATCAACAAGCTTTGGAAAATTAAACTCACCCTCACCCGACAGCACATAATCTATGTAATCATATTTATTTAAAATTTCGTCAGCGCGGTAGGCAACTTCAGGTCCACCAAGCACAATTTTTGAATTATGCTTTTCTTTTAATCTTTTACATACATAAAGCGTTTGCTCAATATTCCAAATATAGCAAGAAAAGGCGTAAATATCGGCGTTGTCAATACTTGCGACAAAATCATCAAGGTCGGCATTTATTGTGCTTTCAACCACAACTGCATCAATATCCGATTTGCAAAATTTGCGCACACCGGCAAGCAGACACCAAGGAGATAGCGACGCGTGAATATATTTTGAATTAAGACAACCGATTATTACCTTCAACCCTTTGTCACCACCTTTAGTAGCTATTATACTTTATTTTTGTTTTTTTAACAACAAATATCTTGTTGTTTATTGTGTTTTGTTGTGGTACAATATATAAAAAGGCGGTGTTTTTATGCAAATTTCAACCGAAATTGCCTCTGCGGCGAAGATAATCGGCGAAGAAAAAACGGTAGAGCTCATAGCAAAAGCAGGCTTTGACGCATGGGATTTTTCTATGTTCAGTATGTGCAAATACGACTGGGGTACAAAATCGGTGCTTGCTACCGACCATCCGCTATCAAGCGATAATTATTTATCGTTTGCGCGACGCTTAAAGCAGATAGGTCTTGATAACGGCATACACTGTAATCAGTCTCACGCTCCGTTTCCCGTATATAGTAAAGACATTCGCTCTTATTTAAAACGCGCTATTGAGTGCACCGCCGAAGCTGGTGGCAAAATTTGCGTTGTTCACCCCGATAATAACAAATCACCTCAAGAAAATGCCGAAATGTATTTTGAACTTTTACCATTTGCAAAAGAGTGCGGCATTAAAATTGCCGCCGAAAATATGTGGTGTTGGGACAACGAGCTCGACCATTCAACCTTTGCAGCTTGCGCTACGCCCAAAAGCTTTTGCGACCACGTTGACGCAATTCACGACGACTTTATGGTTGCCTGCCTTGACATAGGTCATGCCGAAATGAAGGGCTCGGACACAACCGCGGTAGAAATGATAAAGGCGCTCGACCATAGATTAGAATCGCTTCATATTCACGATAATGATAAATGGCACGACTCTCATCAAATTCCGTTTTCTATGGATATTGATTTTTTACCTATTATAAAAGCACTTAAAGAAATAGATTATACGGGCTATTTTACATTAGAAGCCGACTGTTATTTAAAAGCATATAATGCCGATAATGTTTTGAACGGCATTAAAAATTTGGCCAACAGTGCTAAAAAGCTTGCCAATATGTATGAAAGACTATAAGGAGAACATTATGTCTGGTATGACTTCAATTAAAGAGATTTATAAAATCGGTCGTGGACCGTCAAGCTCGCACACAATAGGTCCCGAGCGTGCTTGTAAAATTTTTAAAGAACAAAACTCTGCTGCTGACAGCTTTAAGGCAATACTGTTCGGCTCGCTTGCAAAAACGGGCAAGGGTCACGGTACCGATACCGTAATTGTAAAAACCTTTGAGCCTACGCCTTGTGAGATAGAATTTAATATGACCGACGACAATATTCCGCACCCTAACACTATGGTGCTTGTAGCCTTTAAAGATGGAAAAGAGATTGCACAAACCAGAGTGTTTAGTGTGGGTGGCGGCTATATTGAGTTTGAAAATATGAGCCCCGAACGCTTAGAAAACGTTTACCCCCACGACAAATTCACCGACATTGCCGCTTACTGCAATGACAAATCCATTAAGCTGTGGCAATATGTGTTGGAGTTTGAGGGCGCCGAAATAAAGCAGCATATTGCAACTATATGGGACGCTATGAAGCGCTCAATTAAAAACGGACTTGAAGACGAGGGTATATTACCGGGCGGACTCGAGGTTCAGAAAAAAGCAAAAACACTTTTTAACAGCCAACACATAGACGAAAGCCCCGAAACCCGACAAAACCGTATGGTCTGTGCCTATGCCTTTGCCGTTGGCGAGCAAAACGCGGCGGGCGAAACAATCGTTACAGCGCCAACCTGTGGTGCGGCGGGTGTGTTACCTGCAACACTTTACTATCATCAGCAAAAATCTAGCTTTGCCGATGAAGAAATTTATCACGCTCTTATGACAGCGGGACTAATTGGTAATCTGATTAAAACCAACGCATCCATTTCAGGCGCCGAGTGCGGATGTCAGGCCGAGGTAGGCTCAGCCTGTGCTATGGCGTCGGCGGCACTAGCCGAGCTTTTTGACCTTACAATTGATAAGATTGAATACGCCGCCGAGATTGCAATAGAGCATCATTTAGGTCTTACCTGTGACCCAATTTGCGGTCTTGTGCAGATACCTTGTATTGAGCGTAATGCCGTTGCTGCGATGCGAGCTATTAACGCGGTAAACCTTTCAAGCTTTTTGTGGAACAGCCGTAAAATATCGCTTGACCACGTAATACACACTATGAAAGAAACGGGACTTGACCTGTCTTCACGCTATAAAGAAACGTCAGAAGCAGGCCTTGCTAAAATTAAATTATAAAAGGGAAAGCCACGGATTGTCCGTGGCTTTGTTTTATGCTAATATTTCTTTTAGTTTTTTACTGTAAACCCTCGCCATACTTGCAAAGCCGCAATCGTTGGGGTGACAGTTTTCAATAAGCGCACTTTCGGCTATTGCGTCGTCCAACAAATCGGTGCCTTTGATATAATAAACGTTTTTGTCGCCTGACGCTACAGCGTTATTGTAGGTTTCAAGCATAACGTCAATTCTTGCTTGTTCGCCATCGGTAATATGTTTTTTTGGTCTTGTTGTCATTATTATTGGCAGGTCGGGTTGCGCCGCACGAATGATTTTGAAAAACTTTTCGTGAGTTGCTTTATAGTGTTCTAAACTATCGGCATTGTAGTCATAATCATAACAAAAAGCGCTCATATCAAGCTTTGCTATGTAATTTGCAATTTCTTGCTCGCCCTTGGCACTACCCGCAAAACCAAGGTTTATAAAATCACTATCAAGCGCTCGTGAAATTTGGGCAGGGTATGTATTACCCGGGCGAGACGCGCATCCGCCCTGCGCTACCGACGAGCCGTAAAACACAATGGGTTTTGTGTTTTTGTAATCAGCCGCCACCTTTAATACACTACCCTCTTTTACGCCTATGTATACTTTATGCACACAAGAATAAATCGGCATATTTATTGTGTATTCACGCTCTGCAGCGTCGGGTATATTTATAATATTTTCGTATTCGGTTTCGGTGTCAAGCGGTGGGATAATGGTGCCATAATACTGTTTGCCCGAGTAAACGTCACAACCCATAATTCCCGTAAGCGAAAAGAAAGAAAATTTACTCGCGCCGCTAACAACCACCTTCACAGCAATATACGGACTGTCGGTAACAAAACGAATTCTGCCGCCCGTTGTGTGACCGTTTAGCCATTTTATGCTATCGTTTATGCCATCGGCAAACTCTCTCGGCATACGCACGTATCGGTCGCCCTCACGGTAAACACCGTGAATTTTAAAGGGCGCTTCGTCTATATCGTAAAAGGTTAAACCCTCTCGCTCTATCTTGGTTTCAACCTTCATATTTTTATCTATTTTTGTAAAATCCATTGTCGTTCCCCTTATTTTAAAATTTCTTTTAATTTTTCGCCTATAACACGTGCCATACACCAAAAGCCAACGTCGGTAGGATGAACGTTGTCAACAAGCGCCATCTCACGCATTTCGGGTGGGAAAAACGTTTTGCCGTCTATATAGTAAACGTTTTTATCCCCTGCGGCTACGGCATTATTATAGGTCACCATTAGCACCTCTTCAAAAAATCTTCTTTCATTGGGTGACAGGTAGTATTTTGGGCGAGATACCATAATTATAGGTAGGTCGGGGTTTTTCTCACGTATGATTTTAAACATACGCTCGTGGGTGTTTTGGTAGTGTTCAAAGGTGGTTGAGTTATATTCGTAATCATATACAAACACGCTCATATCAAGCGTTGCTATATAGTTTGCGATTTCGTCTTCGGCTCTGGCGCTACCCGAAAAACCAAGGTTTATAAAATCGCAATCAAGTTCGCGCGAAATAATGTTTTGGTATGCGTTACCGGGGCGAGAAGCGCATCCGCCCTGTGTTACCGACGAGCCGTAATATACAACGGGCTTTGCAAATTTATAATCAGGCGCCGCCTTTAGCACGCTACCCTCTTTTATGCCGATATACATTTTGTCAACTCCGCTATAAAGAGGCATATTTATCGTGTATTCACGCTCTTTGTTATCGGCAAACGGAACGTTTATAACGCCCTCGTATTCATTTACAACGTTTGTAGGCGGTACAATTGTACCGATATATCGGGTGCCGCTAAACATATCGCAACCGATACTGCCCGTAAAGGTAAAGTGCGACATTTTATACACTGTGTTAAGCTTTACGCTTATTGCAACGTATGGACTGTCAGTAACAAAACGAACTCTGCCGCCTGCCATATGGGTGTGCAATCCAAAAACGCCATTACTAACGCTTTTTGCAACGTCTGCAGGAAGTCGCACGTAGTGGTCGCCGTCACGATAAACGCCGCAAATTTTAAAGGGTGCCTCATCTATATCGTAAAAGGTTAGTCCCTCGCGGTCAATTTTGGTTTCCACCTTAAAGTTTTTATCAATTTTTGAAATATCCATAACCGTCACCTCTTATTTGCATTTTAACATAACGTTATTTAATAATCAATATTGTAAAGCGTTAAATTTTTTGATATAATGCCTTAAAAGAGGTGTTTTGTATGTATAATTTCTTTGTAGATATTGAAAACAAAAAAGACGGTCGATATTTTATTGTCGGTTCTGACTTTAACCATATTAAAAATGTTTTGCGTATGAACATGGGCGAGCAGTTTTTGGTAAGTTGCCAAGGTGCAAGTGACCTTTGCCAACTTGAAAGTATTGAAAACGATACCGTTATTGCAAAGATTTTAGAGGAAAACTATCAAAACACCGACCTACCAATAAAAATTCACCTCTTTCAAGGATTGCCAAAGAGCGATAAGTTGGAACTTATTATTCAAAAGTCGGTTGAACTCGGTGTTACAAGCATTACCCCCGTTGCTATGAAACGCAGTATTGTTAAAATAGACGATAAAAAGAAAAAGAGCAAGCGCGAGCGTTGGCAAGCGATTGCCGAGGCCGCCGCAAAACAAAGCAAACGCACTGCAGTCCCCGAGGTATGTGACATATTACCATATAAAGAATTCATAACAAAGGCAAAAGAGCTTGATCTGTTGCTTGTGCCTTACGAATGTGCCGAGGGCATGGCGGCAACCAAAGCCGCTTTGCGTGAGATTAAAAGCGGTATGAACGTTGGCATTATCATAGGCCCCGAAGGTGGATTTGAGCAAAAGGAAATTGAAGATGCATTAAACATTGGTGGCAGGGTAATATCGTTAGGCTCGCGTATTTTGCGTACCGAAACGGCGGCAATAACCACAATTGCAATGTGTATGCTATATAGCGAAATGGAACTAAACTGATGAAACAATTACCACAAGATTTTGTAAACCGAATGAAAGCCCTGCTTGGTGACGAGTACCCGCTTTATGAAAAGGCGGTAAACGAGTCGCCCGTAAAGGCATTCAGAGTAAATACCGATAAGATTTCCACAGAAAGCTTTGAAAAAATCAATCCTTTTGTTAACGAAAAAATACCCTATGTAGAAAACGGGTATTATCTTGACTATGAAAAGGTTGGAAACCACCCCTTTCACCACGCGGGGCTTGTTTACGTTCAAGAGCCTGCCGCAATGGCGCCCGCCGAGTGCATTGACATTGAAAAAGGCAGTAAGGTGCTCGATATGTGCGCCGCCCCCGGTGGCAAAAGCACTCAACTAAAAAATAAAATTGGTGACGAGGGACTGCTTGTGTCAAATGAGATTATTCCCTCGCGCTGTAAAATACTTACGGGCAATATAGAGCGTTTAGGTCTAAAAAATTGCGTTACTACCTGTATGGACACGGCACGCCTTGCGGCGACTTTTCCTGATACCTTTGACGTTATTATGGTAGATGCGCCCTGCTCGGGCGAGGGAATGTTCCGTAAAGAGCCTGTTGCCATTGACGAGTGGAGTATAGAAAACGTAAAAATGTGCGCCCATCGTCAGCACGATATTTTAGAAAATGCAGTAAAATGCCTGAAAAGCGGCGGCACAATAATATATGCTACCTGCACCTTTTCTTTAGAAGAAAACGAAATGCAAATAGATGCGTTTTTGAAACGGCACCCCGACTTTGAGATTGTGCCAACTGCCGACCGCGTACAAAAAGCAACGTCAAATGGCATACATTTTGATGGCTGCGAGTGCAAAAACATACACTTTGCACGTAGGTGCTACCCCCACAAAACACGTGGCGAGGGGCAGTTTATGGCGATGTTAAAGCACAATGGTGAAAAAATAAGCGGTAGCCGTACCTCAAAAAAGAAAAACGATAAACCTAACCCCGTTTTAATCAACTTTTTAAATGATACGCTTGAAAGCTATAATAAAGACGATATAGTCCTCTACGGCGACACACCCGTTTTTTATGGCGGCGATATCGAAATTAAAAAGGGCACTGCCTTTATGTGCGGCGTGACAATAGGTGAAATCAAGAAAAACTATGTTTTGCCGCATCATCAACTGTTTATGGCATACGGCAACAATTTTAAGCGCAAAATCGACCTTGCTGTCGATAGTGAAGATTTGCAAAAATATCTTCGCGGTGAAGAAATCAAGGCCGACTGTGCAAACGGCTGGGCGGTGGTTACCGTTTGCGGAGTAGCAG
Source organism: Acutalibacteraceae bacterium (assembly GCA_045604765.1). Lineage (GTDB taxonomy): Bacteria > Bacillota > Clostridia > Oscillospirales > Acutalibacteraceae > UBA737. Next base: position 17,260 of record JAZUOS010000068.1, read on the forward strand.
TCGGTGGCGCTAAAGTGTCAAACGGCGTGGCTAAAAACCACTACCCAAAAGGTTTACGAATGCACAATGCATAATTTATAATCAATCCTCTACGTATGGCAGGGGATTGATTTTTTTGTAATATTTTATTTTATTTTGAAATGTTTTGTCGAAGGTCTTGACGGTAATTTTTATTTATGATATGATAATCGTGCGACACAGTTGAATAGTTGTTCCTTGCGGATAATGTTTGGCAAAAACGTTATCTGACTTAATTTGTACCGCAAGGAACAACTGTGTCGCAACAGTGTCATGATATCGTTTTTCGGTGCGTGACTTCGGTTGCGCACTTTTTTGTTTTTAGCCAAAGCATAAAATCTTTGTTTCAAAATCTGATTCAAGCTTAAATGCTTTGGCTACAATGGCCGTTGTAACAAAAATATAATCGTTGTAAAGGAGGGTAAATCTATGCCTGACTACAAGCAGATGTATTTAACGTTGCTTGACAGTGTCGAAACGGCTATTGAAATGTTAAAAAATGTCGAACAAGCGTGTGAAGACATATACATAGACACAGACGAAATCGCAGAATAACAAAAAGCAAGGACAAAGGTCCTTGCTTTTTTATATTAGTTTATTTAATTCCTGCATTACTTCTTGCGTCGGTTCCGGAATATCGCCAAAACGAAACGGTATATTCATATTATCATATTTCGTCTGACAAATTTTTCTAAACGGCAATAGCTCAATTTTGTCGACCACGGGGTGAGTATCGGCAATAATTTTTAACAGTTTTATATTTTCCTCACTATCGGTAAGGGTGGGTATAATTACCTGCCGCAAGGTAGTGGGGATTTTTTGTGCCTGCAAATATGCTAAAAACCGTAGAGGTTCTTCTATGCTGCAACCGACATTCTCGCGGTATTGCTCGTCGTTTGTGTATTTAATATCAAGCAAGACGCGGTCGGTGACTGTCAGCAGTTTTTTTGCGCTCTCATCTAAAATGCTGCCCGAAGTGTCAAGGCAGGTATTAATGCCCTCTTTGTGACACAGCAAAAACAACTCATAGCAAAATTCACTTTGCAGAAGCGGCTCACCGCCCGAAATGGTAATACCACCCGTTTTGCCAAAATATTCTTTACAGCGCAAAACCTTTTCGAGTATCTGCTCGGGTGTGTATTCGGTGCCGCCTGTCATCTCCCAAGTGTCAGGGTTATGGCAACAGCCACAACGCAGGTTACACCCCTGCATAAATACCACAAAGCGAATACCGGGGCCATCTACCGTGCCAAGAGATTGTAATGAATGTATTTTACCCTTTATCATAATACTGTGTGGAAGGTGCGGCTTATAACCTCGCGTTGATGCTCGCGTGAGAGCTTGTTAAAGTTAACGGCATAACCCGACACACGAATGGTAAGGTTGGGGTACTTGTCGGGATTTTCGTAGGCATCCATCAGCGTTTCACGATTAAGCACGTTTACATTTATGTGATGCGCTTTCTTTGCAAAATAGCCGTCAAGAATGCCTACAAGATTATCAACGCGTTCTTCGTCGGTTTTGCCGAGTGCCTCAGGCGTGATAGAGAATGTGTTTGAAACACCGTCACGGCAATCGTCGTAACTGATTTTTGCTACCGAGTTAAGTGACGCAAGCGCTCCGTTTTCTTCGCGATTGTGCATTGGGTTAGCACCTGGGGCAAACGGCTCGCCCGATTTTCTGCCGTCGGGTGTAGCGCCTGTATTTTTACCATACATAACGTTTGAAGTAATAGTAAGAACAGACAATGTGTGCACAGCGCCACGATATGTTTCGGTCTTGCGAAGAGCCTCAATAAAGCGGTGTGTCATATCTTGGGCGAGTGAGTCAACACGGTCGTCGTCGTTACCAAATTTGGGGAAATCGCCGGTTGTATCGTAATCAACAATAAAGCCTTCGGCGTTTCTTACCGGTTTAACACAGCCGTACTTGATAGCGCTAAGCGAATCGGCAACAACCGAAAGACCTGCTATACCAAACGCCATAAGACGTTCAACGTCGGTATCGTGAAGCGCCATCTGCACCTTTTCATAGCAGTATTCGTCGTGCATATAGTGAATAACGTTCATGGTTTTTACATACAACTGTGAAAGCCATTGAATATAAATATCATATCGCTCCATAACAGAGTCAAAGTCGAGCTTTTCGTCGGCAATAGGCTCCATTTGCGGACCAATGTGAATGCCGCTCATAGCGTCGTAACCGCCGTTAAGTGCAATATTTAAAAGCTTTGCCAGGTTGCAGCGCGCGCCAAAGAACTGCATTTGTTTGCCGAGTTTCATAGCCGATACGCAGCAGGCAATGGCATAATCGTCGCCGTAAATAGGTCGCATAATATCGTCGTTTTCGTACTGAATAGAGTCGGTATCTTTTGAAACCTTTGCGCAGAACTTTTTAAAGCCGTCGGGCAACTGCTTTGACCAAAGAACAGTGAGGTTAGGCTCCGGTGAAGAACCCAAGGTATAAAGTGTGTTAAGCACGCGGAAGCTACTTTTGCTTACAAGCGTTCTGCCGTCTTCGCCCATACCGCCAACAGCCTCGGTAATCCACATTGGGTCGCCGCCGAAAAGCTCATTATATTCGGGTGTGCGCAAATGACGCGCTATGCGAAGCTTTATTACAAAATCGTCAAACAGTTCTTGTGCGCCCTCTTCGGTAAGGGTGCCGTTTTTGATGTCACGTTCTATATAAATATCAAAAAACGTTGCCACGCGGCCCAAAGACATTGCCGCACCGTTTTGCTCTTTGATAGCAGCAAGATATGCAAAGTATGTCCACTGTATTGCCTCGCGTGTATCACGTGCGGGACCGCTTATATCAAAGCCGTACATAGCAGCCATTTCTTTTAGCTTGCCAAGGAAGTTGATTTGTTTAAAAAGCTCGCTGCTGAGCTTAATGTTCTCTGTAACAAAGGGCTTTTCGGCCATAGCGGCTTTGTCTTTTTTCTTTTCTTCAATAAGTCTATCTACACCGTAAAGTGCAACGCGGCGGTAGTCACCGATAATACGACCGCGACCGTAAGCGTCGGGGAGTCCCGTAATTACATGACAACGGCGCGCAAGACGCATTTCGTCGGTGTAGGCGCGGAACACACCCTCGTTGTGTGTGGTGCGGAAACGGAATTCATCCTCAATAGTTTCGGAAAGCTTGTAGCCGTAAGCCTCACAAGCCTGACGAGCCATACGTATACCGCCAAAGGGACTTACGCCTCGCTTTAGTGGGCGGTTGGTCTGCATACCGACAATAATTTCGTTGTCTTTATCTATGTAACCCGGAGAAAAGGTTGTAAGCGAGGATACGGTTGCGGTATCAATATCAAGCACACCGCCAAACTGACGCTCAAGCGCAAAAAGTGCCTGCACCTTTTTCATAAGTGCTTTTGTACGCTCGGTAGCACCCGCCAAAAAGTTATCATCACCGGTATATTCGGTATAGTTAGCCTGAATAAAGTCGCGCACGTTAATCTCACTTTGCCATACGCCAGCTTTAAATCCGTTCCAATTTTCGTGTGTCATATACTATTCCTCCGTTATTGCCGTAAAAAAAGAGCAAATCAGCCTTTAATAACTGACTTGCCCAGACGGTCGGCATTAAATATCTTTTACATTCCCTATGCGTAAACTCGCAAAACCCGTCAGTTATGTAAAAGCTTTAATTTTCGACTAATATTATAATATATAATACTACTGTTTGTCAACGCAAAATTAAAATATTAACACCCCGTTTACAAGTAATTTATTGACAATAACTGCAACAAAATGTAAAATATATAAAATGTTCTTTGTTTTTAGGAGATAAATTTGAAAAAAATTAAAATATATAGCGAGCTTGTTTATATAATAGCGCAGTTTGGACTTTCGTTTTCTGTCGTGTTAATGACCGCGGCTGATTTTGGTATTTCGATGATAGCGGCGCCCGCATACATAATGAGTCAAAAATTCACAGTTTTCACATTTGGTCAATGGTCGTATCTTGTTCAAGGCGTATTGTTTATTGTGTTTTGTGTGTGTATGAAAAGCTTCAAACCAATTTATATAGTTTCGTTTTTAACCTGCGTAATTTACGGCACCATTCTTGATATGTGGCAATTCACAATACCGATACTTAACCCCGCGATTACTCCGCCCAACAGCATACATCTTGCGCTTCGCATAGCGTTTTTTGTAATTGGCGAGCTGCTCACCGCTTTGACGGTAATGCTTTTCTTTAAAAGCTATATTTACCCGCAGGTGTGTGACCTTTTTGTAAAGGGAATTGCTGAAAAATACAACCTTAACAACACCCGATTTAAAATGTATTTTGATTTTGGCTGTTTAGTTTTATCGCTGTTTCTTACCCTGTTTTTATTCAAGGATTTTGTCGGAATTAAGTGGGGAACAATAGCGGTAACCGTTGTAAACGGCGCGCTGATTGGCTTTTTTTCAAAGCTGTATGACAAACACTTCGAAACGGTAGAGCTGTTTCCGCGCTTTGCCGCAAAGTTCAATTTTTAAAAGGAAAAAACTATGACATATAATGAAATTAAGAAAAACCAAGCAATTAAAGACTATATAACCGCGGCCGATGCATCGCTGTCGGCGTTAGGCTTTACCGAGCACAGCTTTGCGCATGTAACCGCCGTTGCTGAAAAAGCGGCTTATATATTATCGACTTTAGGTTACGACGACCGCACGGTAGAGCTTGTAAAAATTGCAGGCTATTTACACGATATCGGTAACCTTGTAAACCGCATTGACCACAGTCAAAGCGGCGCTGTTATGGCATTTAGAATTTTAGATAATTTAGGCTTTGACTCGAAAGAAATTGCCGACATTGTGACAGCAATAGGCAATCACGACGAGGGCACCGGTGTGCCGGTGAGCTGCTTTTCCGCAGCGCTTATTTTAGCTGATAAGTCGGATGTTCGCCGCAACCGCGTTCGAAATCAAGATATATCCACCTTTGACATTCACGATAGGGTAAACTACTCGGTAACGAGCGCAAATCTTAATATAAGTGACGATAAAACAAAAATAGAGCTTAATCTTTCTATCGACACCGAATACAGCTCGGTTATGGATTATTTTGAAATATTTATGAGCCGTATGATTTTGTGCCGCAAGGCTGCAGAAAAACTGGGGCTGCGGTTTAAGCTTGTAATAAACAATCAACAATTACTGTAAGAAAAAAGCAAGGCTCTAATGAGTGAAGTGATATAGTGATGGTAGACACAAAAAAGTGTCTGCCATCACTTTTTTATGTTAAAATAAAGAAAAGGAGTTGAAAAAATGGGAAGACCAAAAGG
>JAZUOS010000069.1:0-50434 GCA_045604765.1 Acutalibacteraceae bacterium
CCTCGGGAACTGTAACCACGCCATCGAGGTTTTCGGTAGCAAGAATTGGAGTACCGCAAGCGATGGTGCCAACAAGTGGAATACGATTCATTTTTGGTAATGAAATTATATTATTATATGATAGGTAGTCTTCATCTATAAAGTATGAGGGGGGAACATTAAAAATCTCGGAAAGTTTTTTTATGGTTTCTCTCTTTAAATTTTTTACGGTGCCGCACTCCCACTTTTGAACAGCGGCGCGTTGAACGCCGAGCATAGCACCAAGTTCTTCCTGAGAATAGCCGTGTTCGATGCGAAGTTTTTTTATTATAGCGCCAGTGTTCATAAAATCAAATCCTTTCTGCAACAATTGTATCTTAAAATTAGCAAAAAGTCAAGAAAAATTTCAAAAATATAAAAACAAGATACAAAAGCACTTGACAAATTCAGGAAATGGTGGTAATATCTTTGTATCGAAAAAAGATACAGCACTAAATTTTTTAGATTTAAGGGGTGAAGATATATTTTTTTACTGTGCATGTATCTTATAAAGATACAAAAATGGAGGAAATATATGAATTACATAGTTTTAGAGGGTTTAAGTCTTTATTTGTTTTTTGTATTGGTGGTTTTACTACTGTTTGTAACTTTGGGGAGTTTAATCTGCGTAGCGGTGATTGGTAAACGTAATTTTGCTCTTGGCAATATGTTACTGACAGAAAATAACAAGGTGCGGCAGTTGGTTAAGGAAAATTTTGTGCTTAAGCTAAAGTGTGGAGAATTTGATTTTGATGAATAGTGAAAAGTTTTTTTGTAATGGGTGCCATAAAATGTTTATTCAACCTAAATTTTATAACGAGAAGCATGGGCTAGATACTCCGCCATATGAGCGAATCGCAGTATGTCCAAGGTGTAGCAGTGATGATTTTTTAAGATTTGATACGATGATTGAAAAAATAGAAATTGCTGAAAAACTATTGTCTGTTATTATGCGGTTAAATAGATATATTAATGCGATAAGAGATATTTTTGGTATTCATATTAAGAATGATGATTTGCTTGGCAGTTTTGAAATACTTGAGGAGTGTATCGGAGAGATGTTTTGTTTTATAGATGTTGATATGCAAAAGAGGATTTTAGAGATGAGCAGCGAAAAGGAATTTAATAAAATTTTGATGTATTTGAAAGGTGAGTTATGAATAAATTAGAAATTTGTATTTGTGGTAACCAAAGCCTTAAGAGTGGACTATGTGAAGAGTGCATTTATTTGCTTAGGGCAAAGAGAAGTAAAAATATAGGTGTTGTAGAGAAATTTCGTGAAGATTATAACAGCAGGTACAATACATATAAATCCTACGGACAATTCGTGTTGCTGCTTGATATGATTGACAGGAGGAAAAGGGAAGTTGACAATAGAAGAAAAAAAGCAACTGTTAAAAAAGTACGGGGAAATAGATGATAGAATTGAGCAACTGCGCAGGGCTAAAGAAAGCAGTAAGCTTTGCGATAGTTATCACAGCCCTGAATTTGAGGAAAAAATTAAGGCAAGCAAGGACAAGGGCTCAATTGTGGAAATAACGGTTGAGAAAAGGGCTGAGGATTGGGACAAGCTTATAAGACAAGAATTGGAAATTTTTTACGATTTGCGCATAAAAATTGAACACGCGATTAATTCTCTATTGGACTTGACGCAGCAAAGATTGTTGAGATTGCTGTATTTGGGCGAAATAGATGAATATGGTGATAGAACACGCTTTAGCTTTGCGGAGATATCGAAAATACTTTGTTACAGTGAGCGACAAATTTATAGGATATATAAAAAGGCGTTAATAAACTTACCCGATATAATTTAAGATGTGTCAGTGAATGTCAGTAAAAGCTGTGATAGGATATCAGAGTGGTAAGAAGTATTATAATTTGATTTTTAAGGAGGTGTTGTTGATGCGTAAGAAAAACGATGACGGCTTTGCTATAACGGCTAAGATGAAAAAGTGCGCCGAAAAGCTTATAAGCTCCGAATTTGACGGTAATATAAGCAGGCTTTGTGAAGAACTTAACATTGCGCGGTCAACCTTTTACCGTTGGTATGATAAAAAGGAATTTAAGCAGTACATAAATTTTCTTATTGACAGATATACAGAAACCGAGCTTTTTGAAATTTGGAAGGCAATAATTGAAACTGCCAAAAAGGGTAGTCCGCAGGCGCTTAAACTGTTTTTTGATCTTAAAAACTTGCAGAATAAAAATGCTGAGTCATATGGAGTAGTATTTATATCAGGTGAGGATAAAATTGAAAAGTGATGTTTGTTATTTGCCTGATATAGTAGGCAAAGGTTACGGCCAATTTTGGTATGACCAAAATCGTTATCGTGTGCTCAAGGGTGGCAAGGGTAGTAAAAAAAGTACTACGACGGCGCTGAATTTAATATATCGGCTTATGAAATACCCGGATAGTAATTTGCTTGTGGTGCGTGCGGTATTCAACACCCACCGTGACAGTACCTTTGCGCAGCTTAAATGGGCGCAACAAAAGTTAGGTGTTGTACACCTATGGCAAAACACCGTGTCACCTATGGAAATGGTATATAAGCCTACGGGACAGAGAATTTTATTCAGAGGTTTTGACGATGTGCTAAAGCTTGCGTCTACAACAGTGTCGCACGGATATTTGTGTTGGGTTTGGATTGAGGAAGCTTTTGAGATTGATAGCGAAAACGATTTTGAAAAGCTGGACCTATCAGTACCGCGCGGAAATATATCACCGCATCTATTTAAGCAAACGACGCTTACATTCAATCCGTGGAGCGAGGCGCACTGGCTTAAAAAACGATTTTTTGATAAACCCGCCGATGATGTTAGCGTGTACTCGACAAATTACCTTTGCAATGAGTTTTTAGATGATACCGACCGCACTGTGTTTGAAAGGATGAAACAAACTAATTATCGGCGGTATGCGGTAGCGGGTCTTGGTGAGTGGGGTGTGGCTGATGGGCTTGTATATGAAAATTTTGAAATGCTTGATTTTGAGTTTGATGAGAAAGGAAATTTACGGGTCGATGTGGGCGTCAACCCCTATGTAATAGATTTTTGGAAACTAAAACACTTTTTTGGGCTGGATTACGGTTATACAAATGACCCGACGGCGTTTATTGCTTTTGCGGTAAATCCTATTGCTAAAGAAATATACATATATGATGAGCATTATGAAATTAAAATGCTAAACAGCGATATTGCTGAAATGATTAAGCGAAAAGGTTTTGCAAAGGAACGCATCAGAGCCGACTGTGCTGAGCCTAAATCCAACGAAGATTTGCGTAGACTTGGTATTTCACGAATTATGCCTTCGGTTAAGGGGAAGGATTCAATACTTAACGGTATTGCACAAATACAGGAATATAAGATATATGTGCATCCAAGGTGTGTAAACACCTTTACAGAGCTTAGTAGCTACTGTTGGAAAAAGGATAATGGCGAAAACGGACTTAACGCGCCTGAAGACAAAAACAATCATTTAATGGACGCTATGCGTTACGCATTTTATGATGTGAGATATTTTAGACCTACTGACTCAAACACACCGAAAAGAAAGCCGACAAGTGAAGAAAATTATATACAAAAGCACGGAATTAAGCTACAAGACATTGGTTTTAGATAAAGGAGATAGAATGGATAAATTAATTTTAATATATTTGACAATTTTTATTGCTTTAATTTTTTTGTTAATGGCGTTTGCTGTTTTTGTAATAGGTTTTTTGATTGGTTATAAAAGTGAGGATAACCGAATTTTAAAGAGAAAGCAGCTGGCAGAAATTAAAGAAATAAAAGAAAGTGATAAAGAAAAGAAGGCAAAAAAAGATTGGAAAAAATTTTTAGAATATGATGGCAGTGTGCCTATGGGGCACGAATAAATAGATGATTATAATTTCCTTTACCATAGGAATTTTATATAAAAGGGAGAATAAATATGAACGAAAATTTTGATGTTCAAGCTATTGATACCACGGACACCATACCCGAAATATCAATGGAAGAAACAAAAGGCATTGAAAACGATGAGAATGATATTGTTACACCAAACGATAGAGACTTGTCGGACGAAGATGTTATGCGAGATGCAGAAGGCAAATTTGCACAGAAATCTGCATCAGAAAATGTGTCGAAACCGTTTGTTTCGGTGCAATATAATCACAAAAATCGAGATTTTACAAAAGAAGAAGCTATAAATTTTATTCAAAAGGGAATGCATACCGAAGCTTTGCGCGCAAAATTGGAATATTTGGCAGAAAAACAGGGAACAGATGTTAATTCGCTTGTTGAATCAATTGTAACGGCGCCCGAAAAGGCATATCGTATGCACTTGGAAGAAATGTATGGAAAAGAAAGTGCTGATGTTGAAATCGGTATGGCTATATATAGGGAAAAGCAATCTAACGAGTATAAGAAATTAATGCGCGAGAGTGAAAACAATATTGAAAGAGAAGCGGAAATTAAGAGTGTTAATTCAAGACTTGCGGATGAATATATAAATTTGAAAACAGAAATGCCAAATGCGCCTGAATATAGTGATTTACCCGATTCGGTGATTATAGAAGCCGCAGAAGGCAAAAGAGATTTGTATTCTGCATATCTGTGCTATTTACACAAAGAAAAAATGAAGATTGATGCCGCTAAAAATACACAAAATGCGGCAAACACTGCAAGTTCCGGTAAAATGGGACAAAACAGCGCAGATGACATAACTTCAGCTGAAAGGAACTTTTTATCGGGACTTTGGAGTAAATAATATTTACGAAAAGGAAGGTAAAAAAATATGGCAAATGTATTTGAACATGCAAATAAATATGTAAACGAACTTGACAAGATGATTGTTCAGGAATCTAAAACCGGCTTTATGGCCGACGGTAAATTTAAGGCGAGATTTAAGGGCGCTAAGATTGTTAATATTCCGCAGATTGATTTCGACGGTTTGGGTGATTATAATCGCGTGGAGGGCTACTCTAAAGGTGGCACCAACTTTAACTATAAGTCTTATGAACTTACAAAGGAGCGTAGCAAGCAGCTTGTGATTGATGCGCAGGACGCGGATGAAACGGGTATTTCTTCGCTTGCGGGCAAGATTGTGGGTGAATATACCAGAACAAAGGTTAATCCTGAAATTGATGCTTATGTGTTGTCAAAGCTTTATGGCATCGCAAACGACGAGGGTAATGTTGAAGTCTTTGTTGAAGGTAAGGCGGTTGAACTAATGCTTGATTGCATTAACAAGGCTGAAGCAGCAAGCGGCTATACAAACGAACAGATGGTGGCTTTTGTAGACCCTGTTATGTATGCGGCGCTTATGACAAGCGATAAGCTGCAGCACAACATTACAGTAAGCGATTTTGAGCAGGGTAATGTTGATCTTAAGGTTAAGTGCATTAACGGTTGCGCAATTATTCCGGTTGCGGCTGACCGAATGAGAACTGAATATGTGTTTACTGAAACAGGTTTTGAGGCGGCCGCTGATGCGGGTAACATTAAGGCGATTGTGTTGCCTAAGTCTGCTGCAAGCCTTGTTAAGAAGGTAGATAAGGTGGATGTTTATACACCCGATTTGGTTCAGGATATGGATGCGTATAAAATTAATTTCAGACTTTATTATGACTGCTTTGTTATGGATAACAAGAAACGTCTTGTTTTTGCGATAGGCGCTTAAAAAACTGAATAATTAAAAATAGCGGTTGCCGTGAAGGTGACCGCTATTTTTGTTGGGTGAATAATTATTGTGTTCGCCGTGGGCGAACGAATGTAAAGAGGGGATTACGGATTGTCGCGTGACTATGCGAATTGCAATGACACCTCATCCACCGCTGACGCGGTCCCCCTTCTCCTCAAGGAGAAGGCTTATTTAAGAGAGGGTAGAGATATGGAGTAATGGGAAAAGAGAAGAAAAAATGGTATCAAAAAGGTGCTTTTGAAGATGGATATCAATTTGGTGATTTGACCAAGACTATTTTAGGAACTTCGGCTGACGTAAGTGAAAATATAAATGCGGCTGTGTTAGATGCAACCGAAAATCTTATTGATACAACCGCTTATGGCGTAGGTGCTGTGGGCGGTTTGTTTAATAAAGATTTTCAAGATGAAGTAGGCGATTTTATTGCAAAAGAAATTTTAAAACCTAACAAGTGGGGCAAAGCGATATCGGACTATACCAATCCAGTAGGTTGGGCGAACAGTCTATTCAATAAAGGAGATACCGAAGAAAATTCTGTGTTTGGTGATAAAGCTGACGGAATGGTGCAATCGACGGCACACATGGTGGGTTCGCAGGCATTGGGTCTGATTAACCCGTCGTTGACAAGTTTATCAATGGGGGTAAATTCTTTTGGTAGTGAAATTGAGCAAGCATACCAACAAGATGCGACACACCTTGAAGCAGGTGTAAGTGGGTTAATAACTGCTGGGTCGGAAATACTTACCGAAAAAATTTCGGGTGCTATTAAACTTTTTAAGGGTGCAAAAAATCTTGATGACGGAATCGTTACGGCGCTTTCAAGAAAAATCACGAATAAAACATTAAGAACTCTTGCCAAGTGGGGTATCATAAACGTACTTGAGGCCGGTGAAGAACCGATTGCTAATTTTGGAAGTGCTATAGGTAGAAAAATCACCTATTTAAACGAAAAAGAATTTAAAGATATATTTACTAAAGAAGATGCGTGGGACGCTTTTATCGGCGGTTTAATAATGTCCAGTGGTTTTGGAGTTGGCGATGTTGTTACCTCCACATATAAAGGAATTGATCCGACAACTAAACTTACCGCAAGGGATGAAAATGCTGTTAAAAAACTGTATGAGAACGAGGTTGCTAAGGCGGAAAGCGACGGAACAAAGTTAGGATTTAGCGATAAGAATAAAATTTATAATGATATAAAAACAAAATTCGAACAAGGTGAGATATCTAACGATGTTATAAATGAAACCTTGATTGAAGAAGACGATAGGATACATAAAAAGGTAGTCAACAATGAAACAAGGCAAGAAAATGCTTTTAAAAAAGAAATCGGGTTAATAGAGAATATACCTCAAGAGCAGAGGACGGTTGAGCAAAACAAAAGACTTGCACAGGCAAGAAAGCAATTAGAGAATTTGAAAAGTAATTTTCAAAGAGTAGGTCTGCGCAAAAATGATATAGAAAGAGTAGAAAAATTTATTGAAAACAAAAACGCGAAAGAAAGGCGTGAGGGGTATAACAACTATATTGATCCAGATGCGTTTGTTGAAGGGCTTTGGGAGAACTCTCCGAATAACCCTAAAAATATTGTCGAAAAAAGTCAGTTGGAAAGTGTTGAAAATTTAAGCGATGATGATATAATAAGAATAGCGAGAGAATATTTAAGATCTCCTGAAGGACAAAAAGATACAAGACCATATTTAAGGCACCGACCATCATATGCAAAAAATCAAATAGAAACGGTTTATGAGAATGGTAAAAACATATTTGGAAGGGTGTATGATCCAAGTGGTCCGCAAGTACCGTGGGACCGTTCAAAACCGAGAAATGGTCAGTGGGATATGGGACATATACCGGGACAAAAATATTCGGTTGTTCATGCCAAATATGTTTTAGAAATGATGACTCCTAAAGAATTTAAAACTTGGCATGACGATCCTCGAAATTATAGACCAGAGTTACCGTCTACAAATAGAGGTCATAAATACGAGTAAATAGGAAGGTGTGTTAATATGGAAGAAAAAAACAAATCAAAGAAATTAACTTTAGACGAAATGCCCGTATTAAAAGAGGCGGTAGAATTTTTAAATAAATGCGAACACAGATGGAACCTAGGCGCTTGTATGGTGTCTAATAATATCTTAACAGGTAAAGGTAAATTAAAATGGTGTTATAGACACGAACCTCACAGAGGAGCTGATGTCGACAATGGATGGGAATTTTGCTCGGATATTGATACGGAAGATTTTTTGAATGTAGCAGAAAATTGGACAATTATTTCATGGGACCAAATGTTTATTATAGAACCTGCTATTGACATTATTTTTGATTTGCCGCCTGGTTCGGATTTAGTTTTTGTTGTTGATGAACGCGGAAGACGTTTTTTTGATGCGGAGACCGGTAAAGTAGTTGTACCGTATTATTTTAATGAAATTTTAAAAAAAGAAAATTTTGAAAAAGAGGAAGATAAAACATAAGACAGGGCGTAGTGCCCTGTCTTTAAAGACAGGGGACGGTTCCTTGTCTTGACGAAATATAATAACACAAGATATGGTTCGGTGTGTTTACTTGTATTTGCTTGTATATTATGAGAAGAATATAGGATAAGAAAATTAAATAATTTGATTGCAGACAGTTGTTATAAGGCGACTGTCTGCTTTTTTTAGGAGGTATGACAATGATAAAACTTGAAACAAAATTTATCTGGTCGGAATATGAAGCAGGTCAGCAATACAAAAATAGTATTGGTGACAAGGGTATTCACGACCAAGCTAGAATTAATGAAAGATTTTTTGTAGGTGACCAGTGGCACGGTGTAAATGCCGGCAATGAAAAGCCACTTACACGCCGCAATATTATAAAGAGAATTGGTGAATATAAGATGGCGACCATTGGTTCGGCGCCTATTGCGGTAAATTATAGCGCGGAGGGTGTGCCAGACACTACAGATATTAGCGCAAGCGGCGCGATAAGGGCTCAAATGATGAGCGGTGATATGCCGCAAGGTGACGCAAGTGATGTTGAAATTTCGGTAGTGATGAATGCTCTTACTGATTATTTTAAGATTACAGCCGAAAGACTTAAATACGATGATAAAAAGGACCAGCTGCTTAGAAACGCATATATTTCGGGCACAGGTATTTTATATACATATTGGGATAGCTTTATCAAAACGGGGCTATATGCCGATGAGGGCAGAACAATGGCCATAATGGGCGATATCAACTGCGAGGTGCTTGATATTGAAAATGTGGTATTTGGTGACCCAAATAATGAGGAAGTTGAGAGTCAACCATATATTATTATTGCCCGTCGATTAGATGTTGATGCGGTGCGTCGCGAGGCTGAAAAATACGGTCAAGCGACCGATGATATTGTGCCTGACGGAGCTTGCGGCTATTACCGTAACTCAGGTGACCGAGGCGAAGACGAGCCTGCTGACTCGAAGCGAGTGACTGTGATTACAAAATTATATAAAAAATATGACGATCAGGGTAACTGCACTGTTTGGGGCAAGACGGTTACCGAAACTGCGGTAATCAGACCTGAATGGAATTTGCTTATACATAGATATCCGATTGCAAAATTTATTTGGGAGCGCAGACGCAGCTGCGCTTATGGTGACAGCGAGATAACATATCAAATACCAAATCAAATCGCGCTTAATCAGGCGCACTCTATTTCGGTATGGGCAATGCAGAACACGGGTATGCCAAAGACGGTTATAAACGGTGACCTTATACCCGACGGAATATCAAACGACCCTGCTGAAGTAGTGAAGATTTACGGCAGCGCAGAGGATATGGCAAGTGCTATACGCTATATAGCGCCGCCTAACTATGGCGCGGCATTTATTAATTTTACCGACGCATTTGCGCAAAATGTTTTGTCAGATAACGGTGCTAATGATGCGGCGCTTGGTAATTTCAGACCTGATAATGCAACCGCTATTGTTCAGGCGCGTGAGGCGGCTATTGCGCCGATGCAGATGTATCAAAACCGATTTTATAGCGCAAACGAGGATGTGGCGCGTATTTGGGCGGATTTTTGGATTACGATGTATGGTAGGCGTTCTATTAAAATTAATGACGGCGGCAGTGTAAGATATATGGTGTTTGATGCCGAGCGTTATAAGGATTTGGTAATCACGGCAAAGATTGACGTGGGT
Organism: Acutalibacteraceae bacterium; assembly: GCA_045604765.1. GTDB lineage: Bacteria > Bacillota > Clostridia > Oscillospirales > Acutalibacteraceae > UBA737. Next base: position 9,864 of record JAZUOS010000069.1, read on the forward strand.
GCTTCTACTCTTTGGAGTGAGGCTGTATCGATATCTAACCTTGGTAATTTGCTAACAGCGCAACAAATTAGCTTTATTGAGTATCTCGAAAGAATACCGAAGGGACTTATTCCCAATGTGAGTGGACTTATAAATGCGAGAAAGCAGCAAGAACAACAGGCGCAAGCCGCAGCGCAACAGGCTATGATGCAACAACAGACAGCTGCACAACCAAACGTGACACCCGACCAGATAGGTGATGGGGAAGTATTGGAGTATATAAGACAAACTAATCCTGAGGTTTATGAAAGATTGATGAGTTTATCGCCTGAGGATCAGCAGAGAGCGATGGCTATGATGAGAAATAATACGGGCAGTGCGTCCGCGCAAAATGAAAGTATGGTAGGTGACCTATAATGAAGGCAAAGGAACTTTTAAATAATGCGTTAAAAATGCTTGGTTACACCAATGCTGACGGTAACGCAGAGTTGACCACAAGAATTAGAAATAGCGCTATTGTGACTGTAAATTTGGTTTATAGCGATTTATGGAAGACGGCAAGCCGTGAAGTTTTTGAACCAATAAAAAGCCTTGATGATGAAATTGTGTTGCCTCCAAAGGCTACTGATGAGTGCTTTTTATACGGTCTTGCGATGCATATAGCCCGCAGCGAAAATGACGGTGACCAACAGCAGTACTTTGCACATTTATATAATGCTAAACGTGCAGGACTGACGGGATATGGAACGGTTAGAAATACATGGCCGCATCCGGACTGTTGAGGTAATAAGTAAGAGTGAATAGTGAAGAAGTAAGGTGTGCTTCGCACAAATATAAAATAACGGATTGCCACGGCGCAGGACACCTCGCAATGACAATTTTAGGAAAGGATAAGGGAATGAAATATCCAATAATAAATAGACAGCCGCGCCGAGAGGTTAATGTACCGCAGCTTAGCGGCGGCTTGAATTTGCGTGACAGTTTGTCGGGTGTGCGAGATAACCAGATGACCGATTGCGTTAATATGTGGTACAAGGATGGTAGGCTAAGGACAAGGCCTGGATTTGTGACGAATGAGAATATGTGCTTTGAGGAAAAAATTATAAAGGATGATAAATACGATAACGTATATATTGCAGACGTAAAAGCTCATTCTGTTGTACAATATGGCGAAGCGATATTGATTAGTTGCATTATATGTGATGGTAGTTATGAAGACGGTTATTGGCAGAGCGGGATTAAATTTTATTGGCAGTATCAGAATAAGAGTGTTAGTGCCGGGTATATTGATGAGGATTTGTTACGTGAATGTATTTGCAATAATAGGAAAGATATTGAGAGTGCAGCAAACAAATCCTCGCGACTTGTTTTTGCAAAGGATGGATATATTTATTTGTTTTTGAATAAAGAAGGTAAGTATTTTCGAGCATATAGGGCGCAGATTGCCGATGAATTAAGTTGGGATTATATAAATTGGTATGAATATTATGTTCCGACTGTTTATACACACTGCCAAAGAACCGGTTGGGATGATTTTAAAGGTACGCAGTTTGAAGGATATAACCTTATAGGTAATAGCTATAAAATGGTATATTCGGCATATAATGAGGCTGATAGCGACAAAACTCACCCTATGAGATATGTGCTGGGACAAAAGCTTGCGAAATCTGGAACAATAAAAGCAGAAATAACAATATATGATGCTGAAACAGAAGAAACAAAAACTGTTGTACACAGTATAGAATATAGTGAGGATGATTATGAATCGTTTTCATCAGGTACGCTCGTTATGGAGATTTTTGGTGCAGGAAATACATCTGAAGACGGACTAAGATTATTTGTTAAATATAATTATGTGGGCTTTGTGTTTGCCGCACAGGATGACGGCAATGCAGATAAAGTGTTTTTTGTTGCAATGCTTGATAACGACGAAAAGGTGCGAAAATACGGATGTAACGAGGATAATGTTGTAATAACAGCGCAATATGATATGTCTGATGATGATCTTAAAAAGGTTTTCGGTATGACGCGAAGCGTTTGGTTTGGCGGCGCGGCAAATGGAATTAATGACGGTTCGAGGTTGTTTCTTTGCGGAAATACAGGCGATAAAGAAAAGTCGCTTGTTGTATGGTCGGCGCTTAACAATCCGCTGTATTTTAGCGAAAATAACTATGCCTATGTCGGCGATAAATCGCAAGCAGTAACTGCTTTTGGTCAGCAGGGTGAAAACCTTGTGATTTTTAAAGAAAAATCGACCTATTATTCGTATTATAACATTAATGATAATATAACGGCTGATGATTTAATTAATCAAACTGTGGTAGACTATGAGGCAAATAGCGTGATTTTTCCAATGATTCAGTTAAATGCAAATATTGGTTGTGACTGCCCAAATACTGTGCAGCTATGCCGCAACCGATTGGTTTGGACAAACAGTGACGGCAATGTATATACACTATATTCAAACAATCAATACAGTGAGCGAACGATATACAAAATATCAGATATGATAAATTCAATACTAAAAAAAGAAAATGACCTTAAAAACGCAAGTTCCTGCGATTTTGAAGGTCATTATTTATTGTGTGTTGGTAATAGAATTTACGTTATGGATTATAATAGCTACGGTTATCAGTATGCATCGTCTTTTTCTAAAAATGAAGATAGCAACGTGCAGATACCGTGGTATATATGGGAGATAAGTGACGCAGGAAAATTATTTGCGATGAATAACAAACTGATACAGATGAACAGTTTCGATACAAGTGATGGTGTCATGCTAACATTTTCAACGCTTTCTGCAGATGAAAACACAGCGAATGATAATATTTTAATTTTTGTTCAAAATAATGAATTAGAAATTATCGAAAAGAAAATAAATTCGAGGCTACAGACAAAGCTCTTTGATTTTTCGGCGGCAGGGTATTTAAAAAATGTTGACCGTGCAAGTATCGGATTTGGTAACAACGGTGGTGAGCCGATAAAGGTAAGCTTTTTAACCGATAAAGGCAGTGAAAGTGATGTGGTAACGCTTGTCGGAAGCTCTATAGATGAGCGTGATGCGGCGTTTGTGACCGTTAAGAATTTTTATGTATCAGCGCGCGCGGTGCGCACGTTTGGTGTAAAGATAGAATGTGAGGGTCCGCTTATTATAGACGGACTATCGCTACAGTATAGAATGTTAGGGGGAGTTAAGTGATGGGAAGTCAGGAAATTTTAAAGCAATACAACGCTCTTAAAAATCAGTATGATGCGGTGAATTACGATTCGATATTGAAGGCTCAACTGGAAAAGGATGCCGCGAATAAGAAAGCGGATGTTGACACTTTTAGTTCGGGGTATGATTCGCAAATTAATAATACACAGGCTTTTTATGATAAGAAAATAGCCGATGAAAAAATAGCGTATGACAGTGAATATCAAAAAAATGCGGTTCAGAAGCTTATAAATGAAAAAAAGATTGCTGAAACAAATGCCAATTTAGGTCTTACCGATTCGGGACTTAACCGCACACAGCAGACGGCGGCGCAGCTTGGTTATGCTAATCAGAAGGGTAGGATTGATCTGGCGCGGCAGAGCGCACTTGATAATTTAACGCTTGCTATGACCGATGCTATAACGACGCTACAAAACCAAAAGGCGAGTGGTATAAGAGATATTGAGAACAATTGGAAATCATATTCAGAAAATCAGGCACAAAATACGTACAATGCTCAACTTAATTCGATTGCAGGTCAGCTTAGTGATATAGGTGATCAGTACGTTGATGCGGTTAAAGCTGAAGCAAATGCGGCAGCAGAGGTGCAAAAAGCTGCGATTGAGGCGAGTGCTAAGGCGAAAGAAAATGAAAATAATAAAATACTTTGGTATTATACAGGAACTTATGATGAAGATGATAATCCTATTTTTAGAAATTCTGAGGGTAAGACACAAGCGTTTGGTAAAGGTGTGAATCCATACACCGGAACCAAACATAAAGATACTAAGTACGGAACATTTAGTAATGGTTATCAGCCAAATCACATTAGTATAACAACAGTCGACGAAAATGGTAAAAAAATTGTAGCACCTAAAAAATTATATTCACAACCAGAGTACGAAGTTTATGTAAATGGGAAAAAACAGCAGGTTTGGTCGTACGATAATGGCGAAACGTTATGGGCGTGGGATGGAAGTATAAATGATTATGTTGATGTAACATCGCAAAGAGATGACCTAAAGAAAAATGGAGGAAATTAAGTATGTCCGATATACGCCTTGTAAAAAAGGATAGCAGCGATAAGTTAGAAAATATTAAATTCGGCATCAGTGCTGCTGGCGTACAAAAAATAGAAGCTGAAGCCAAAAACTACATCAATACACTGCAAAAATATAGCGATAAGGTAGATAGACAAGAGTATTTTTCTTCAGATGACCTTAAAGGTTATAAAGCGGCAATGGACGGATACATAAACAGCAATAACCGTCTGCGAAGATTAAATAAAAGCTTTGGTAATGGCTTTACAGAAGAGGAAGAAAAACAATGGAACGATTGTATAACATCTTTGCAAAACGGTTATACTGATATATCTAATTACTTTTCGTATTTTAAAACTGAGAAAGAATTTAAAGATGCAATGACTGCTTTAAAGCAACGAGAAAAATTGCGAGCTGAAGACCAGGAGATGCTTCAATCCAATATTGACGAAATGAAGCAAGTATATAATTATTGGGATGTTCAAGCACGTTATCCTGCCCCAGCTAATGCTAATAAGATAGTTGATATTCATCAAACAGTTTTTAATCCCAATAAAAACACCAACGGTTTTGTTGAAAAATTTAAACCTTTTAATAATTATAAATTACCTGGCGATACAAATAGTTTTATTATTCCATTCGGAGTTTCTGTGCAGAGTAATAATAAAAAGTTAATTACAATTAAAGAAGACGACAATAATAAATTAAAGAATAATAGCGGTACTTTCTTAAATGACATTGTTGAACAAAAAGAACGCGATAAGTATGCGGGAATGACATTGGGTCAGCTTAAAAATGAGATTGAAAAAGAAGAGAAATATCTTTCCCAAGTTAGATATATTCAAAATTATTTTTATCTAACTGAAAACGATGTGTCGCTTGGGGAATTGAAATCGCACCTTAAGGATGAAGATCCGATTGCATATACCGATGTTGACGGCACCAACGTAACTTGGAAGAAGCTCTATGATGATAAGAAATATGAGGAGGATTTTAATTCACGATACGAAGAATATTCTTCTAAAGATGATTGGTCGGAAAAATCAAAATATTATCAAAATAACACACAAAATTCAGCAACTTCCGTATCAAGTTTTTTTGACGATAATATGGATTGGCGATATGAGCATACAGCCAATTGGTTTCCAATGCCGAATAAAGAAGACAAATATTATTCGTTACAAATGAAGGAAAAGGAAAAAAGGGTATTTAACTACATATATCATACAAAAGGTGCAGAGGCAGCATACGAGTGGCACGATTCAATTGTTAACATATTAAAGGAAAGAGAAAAAGAAAAACGTGTTGAAAATAATAAAAAATTCGCTGAGAAAGTGCCTGTTTTATCAGATATTGCATCAATTGTGGCTAACACTTTTTCGGGTGCTGAATACATTGGTAATTTGTTAGCTGGTAATGGGGTTGAAGAAAGTAAATTAGCAACTTTTTCGCAAAATATTAGAAGTACACGTGCTGAACAAATTGATTGGGAAATAGGCGATTGGGATGCGTTTGATTTCTTATATAATACTGGTATGTCTATGGCAGACTCTGCTGCATCTCAATTAGCGTTTGGCAAAGCAGGTGGTATTGCGCTAGGTTTATCTGCAGCAGGTCAGGGTGTTAACGACGCACTTAATAGAGGTTTATCAAGTAAGCAAGCTTTTTGGCATGGCTTTGCATCTGGTGCGTTTGAAATGATATTTGAAACAGTATCTATCGGTCAATTCAATGCACTAAAAGATTCTCTTGGCTCGGGGGCAAAAAATGCATTTAAAAACATAGCAAAAAGCATGCTCGTCAATGCATCTGACGAGACAATAACAGAGCTTGCAAATATAGCGTATGACACGATGGTTAACGCGGATTTTTCTAATTACGAAACAATGGTAAGAACATATGTAATGAATGGCATGTCCATAGAAGATGCCGAAGCTCAAGCCAAAAATGATATGAAACATCAGATTGCAGAAGCGATGGCAAGTGGCGCGTTGATGGGCTTTGGTTTTGGTAGTATTGGTAGCGTAGCAGCGTCAATAAATGCGGCTGTGTACGGTAAATATTATTACGGTTTTTCACAAAAAAGTACATATGCACTTGTAGAAAACGGTTTGGCGATGCCGGAAGGTAGTGAAGCTTATAAGTTGGCAATTAAGTCAGACGCAAAACTTAAGAAGGGTAAAAACTTGTCGGGTACGGCGCTTTATAATCTTGTTACGGCAATTGAAAGTGAGATTGAGACCAAGAGCAAAACACGGTTTAGTGAACTAGGGATTGATAAAAAGACGGCTAAAGAGTTGTCACCTATTGTGGCAAAGGTGGTGTTTGGTGAAAAACTTAGTTCGGCAGAACACTCGAGGCTTAACAATAGTGTGATAGCGGTACAGGTTGTGAAAGAACTATCAGCAGATAGAGCGAATACCATTTGGAAGGATGCAAAAAAAAACAATAGTGTTAATTTTTCTATCTCTTCAGATAAAAATACCATATTGCATTCAGAAAGTAATGATAATATAATAAATAATGTAGGCGATGATTATGTTGATGAAAAAGTAAATGCTAAAGATATTGAAAAAATAAGTCAAGTAGATGTTTTAAGTAATGTAAGCGGAGAATCTCATAGAACAGATAACGAATCATATGAGAACAAAGCTTTAAATGAATTGGAACTCGCTGCTGTTTTGAAGTATAAAAGTAGTGCAAGTTATTTAATCAATGATTTGCTGCGAAATTCCGAGAATTTAAGTGATGTTGAAGCGGAATTTGTAAGAAATATGGATGATGCATTGATTAAAATGCCTACATATCAAGGAACTGTATATCGCAATATCGCATTCGATTGGTTTGGTGGACAAGAGGCATATGATGCTTTTTTAAGCGAACACAAGGTTGGTTACGTTGTCAATTATTTAGCTTTTACATCGGCATCCATAAAAGAAGATGGATATCTTGTAGATGGCCGTTTTGCAGTAAGTATGGTGATTGAAAGTGGAAATGCTAAAAATGTTGATGGCTATGGAAATAATTTTGAAAGTGAAGTTATATTTCCACGCAACTCAGTTTTTGTTGTTAATAATGTTAAATACAATGACAAGGGACAACCAATAATTTATATGACGGAGGTAATAAAAAATGATGAAGGAAAACATGGACAATTTTATTCCAAAGAACGCAGTGAAGTTGTGCAATCATTGTCAAAATCACAACCGCGGTACAGCGACTTGCAAGATATATCCGAGGATAATACCACACGATGTTATGATCGGAAAAATTATCTGCAAAGCGTATCTGGAAAGGAAAGAGGATTAAAAGAATTTGATTATGAGGAAATCGAGAAACTAAAAGAAAGTTTTGAAGATAGAGTTGAGTCGAGACTTTTAGAGCTTGGTATTGATAATAAGACGACTAAAGCATTGTCGCCTATTGTGGCGAAGGCGGTATTTGGTGAAAAGCTTAGTTCGGCAGAACACTCGACGCTTAACAATAGTGAGATAGCGACGCAGGTTGTGAAAGAATTATCGGCAGATAGGGCGAATACCGTTTGGAAGGATGCGATAAAAAACAGTCGCAACAATAACGTGGATGAGAATAATGCAGTGACTGAGCAAGGTGATGTTTTGCAGTTGAGTGCAACCGATGTGGTTGACAGTGTAAATGATTTTAATTATAATGATAATAGCATAAAAGAAGGAGAATATTATAATGGTGAAGACACCAAGTTATTGGAAAGAGGAACAGTATCAGCCACTGATAGAGGAGACGACATATTACGGGAATCCGGTACTAATTCCGAAACGCTCGCAGCTTGCTTGGAAGTATCTTATAGATCAGATGAACCGCATATCAGAACAATATGGGCCGGAGAATGCGGTTGGTTGGCTGAAAGAGCGACTACCACAGGTAAAAAAACACGGGAGAGTTTTAAGGAAAGTATTCATAGAAGAATACGAGGAATAAGGCTAAGTGGTAAAGATACAATTGGCGGAATAGTAAGTCCTAAAATTCTAGAAAAATTTAAAAATACAATTTGTAAGGATGAAAACGGTAATTTGATATCTTTATACCATTGGACCAGTGAAATTTTTGAAACATTTTCAAAGGGCGAATTTGGTTTTCATTTTGGAACATTACAAGCAGCAAATGAGAGATATCTGCAATTAAAAGAAGAGAACCCCGGAATTTCACAGGGCGTATATAAAGAGGTTATTTTAAATATAACAAATCCCATTGAAATTAGTGACGAAGCAGGCGAATGGAATGCAAGTTGGGTAGCATTTCAATTATTGCAAAAAGGTATTATTAGCGAACAACAATATGATAGTTTATCAAAATTGTCGGGTTTTGACGATAATACCTATGATAATCCAGCAGCTAAAGCAGTACGAGAAATTTTAGCTCAAAACGGTTATGATGGTATAATATATGAGAACTTGAGTGAGGATACCGGTAGTTATTCGTTTATAGCGTTATATCCAGAACAAATTATTACTATTGCAGAAAACGGAGTTTTAAAAGAGAATAGTGGTGTAAGCAGGGCAATCTCGAATGAAGAGATTGCTTCTTTTGATTCGGGAGAAAAACAAACAAATGGAATTGATGCAGATGAATTTATTAAAGGTTTGCGTGGTGAAGATGATAGTGATAGTGATGTTTTGCAGTCTAATGCAGATATTGTGGTTGATGGTGATATTGCTGCAACGCAACATAATGAAAATTCGAAGTTGCAATCTAATAAAAAAAATAATATAATTAATTCGGTAGGTGATATTTATGTTGATGAAGAAACAAATAGTGAAAATGTTAGAGAAATCAGAGAAAAATACTTCCGAAAAATCGGAGACGATTTCCAAGGAGGTATATCAGAAACTGCTGAAACTTTCTCCGAAAGAACGCGCAGAAATAGCCTTGAAGGAAGTGGACAAGAGAGGTTACTTTTAAATGAAGGAAAGTTAATTGTTGCATATACCCCTGTAAAAGACGATAATTCGCCAAAACATATTTTCTTTAAAAAATTGCGTGAGTATGGAATAGACATTTACTATTGTAACGGTGTTATAGAAACTAACGTTGATGGAATAACTATGGTACATGATCAGGCAATTACTACAAGAGGCGGAAAAATATTTGTTTCAAGTGTAGCAACGGTTGAATTTAAAAGTATGATGGATCATGAACTTGTTCATTGGAAAATGAGAATGTTTAGCGATTCGTATTTTGAATATGAAGACATTGTGTTACGAAATTTGAACCGAGAATCAAATTACTATATTGCTTTTTGTGAAGAGTTAAATTTACGAGAATATAATAATAAATATAATATTAATACTATTGAAGGTGCAATAGTATTCAACTCGGAAATAACTGCGTATGTATATCAATATGTCTTGAATGACAGTAACTTTGCAGAAAATTTCTTTTCAAAAATGTTTTTTGATTGGCATAATGTAAAAAATGCTGTTAAACGCTTTAACAGCAAGATGGAAATTAATACCGAACTATTTAATCAGGTAGGCTCATATGATGAGTCTGCTTTTTTTGCTTATAAAAACAAAATTGAAAATAATACAACCGAACAAGGTGATGTTTTGCAGTCGACTGCAGATGGTGTGGTTGATAGTGATACTGCAGTTGAAGCTGGAGTTGTTCAAAGTAATAATACCGACAGTGTGGCTATGCAGCAGGACGGACAAGTTGGTTCATCAGCGGCACCCGGTGTTGTTGAAGATGCTGATGGTAAGCAATACTTTGACGATGGTAGTGGGGATGAATATTTTGGTGACACATCAGGTGATGATGTCGCCCATGGCGGCGATGAATATGATAATGTAGCACACCTCACCACCGCCGAAGGCGGAGCCTCTCCTCAAGGAGAAGGCGTTGACAGCGAAAACGCAAAAGATTTACAGTTGAGTGAGCCAGCGCTGCAAGATATAGCACGTGCGCCTACGGCAGAAGAAAGTATAGCTGCGGCAATAAGTAACGAGCAGTTAGATACAAAGCAGCGACGTGTATTAGATTTTGTAGAGCAACATTTTCCTGAAATAACGCTTAAATTTAGTAGCAAAATGACAAAAGGCGGTTTGTGGGACCCTGAGAGTAAAACACTTTTACTTAATACCAATCAAACGGTAGCAGGTATGTATATAGAAGTGTTAAAGCACGAATTTATGCACAGACTTGAAAGTAAAAGATTGTATCAGGAATTTAAGCAGTATTTGTTTAACAAAGACGTTACCTTTGGTGTGTGGGCAAAGGTGCGATGTAAAGTGCACGGCATAGAGTTAACACAAAATGCTACGGCAAAAGAAGCCATAAGTAAACTTACTGAGTATTATCATGATAGCGTAAAGAACGATATGGCTATTGCTAAGAAATATCGTGAAGCATTTACAATGGACGGTGCTCAACGTGAAATGGTAGCCGACTTTTTTGGTGAAATAATGTTTAACGGTAAAAAATACCGCACACAAACAGCACAGGCACTTGCCGATGAAACGTTTATAACAATATTTGATGAAAACGAGAGAGCCGAATTTCAGGCAAGCAGTATGGCGGCGCTCGCAGAGATAGCCGAATATAAGCCTAACATATTCCAGCAGATTGTGGATTGGGTAAAGCGCATCATACTAAAACTGCGTGGTACACGAATTAAGGCGGATGCTATACTTGCTGACGAGCTTGAACGTAATATTAAAATGCTTGAGGATTACGTTAAGCAGGTTTATTATTCACGAGATACAAAAAAAGCCGCCGAAAATGGCGGGGTTGAGTATAGCCTTATAGGTAGAACTGTAGATGGTAGAGGCATTTATAAGACAAATTATGAAAAAAATACTCCAAAATCTATCAAACAAGCCGATTTAATTTCGCTTGTTCAGAATGTTTGGAGAAAACACCCCATCACTCTTGAAATTATTGAGCAAGGGATAACTAAAAAAATTATAGCCAAATTCAATCCCGAATTAAGCAATAGGTCTGATTTATCAAAAATTGCTTTTGGAAACCGTAAAGGAAATGCATCAGACCAGAGAATGACGCTCGATTTGTCAAGTGATTTATATCAAATTGCGTCAGACGCAAAATATCTGTATAGCAAAGATGCAATACCAAAACCAGAGAATCCTGCGCACGAAGGCGTTGCTAAGTATCATTATTTTCTTACAAATCTTGTATATAAAGATAATGAAAATAACTATATAGATTGTCATATGAATATTGATGTGAAACAAAATTCGGATGGTAATTGGTTTTATTCATTTGGATTAGAAAAAGGAAGTGCCCCGCAGACTTTACTTGCTGCGGTTACCGAAAAATCGGCAACACTTCCTAGTAATATTATATCCAATTTCGATGAAGATGTCAACACTGAAAAAAGTAACGACAATAATGATAATAGTAATCAAAATCCAAGTTTTGCCGTTACGTCGCAGATGCAACAGTTAAGATATAATCCCGAAGCGTATGCAGAGTATGATCTTGAGTTGAGTGAGCCAGCGCTGCAAGATATAGCACGTGCGCCTACGGCAGAAGAAGCGATAGAGGAAGCCATAACCGGCAAGCAGAAAACAAATATACAGCGGCATATAGTAGATATTTGTAAAAAACTATTTCCAAATATAACTGTAGAGTTTGTTGATAAAATTGATGAAAAAGGCAAGATTAAAGGTAAGTTTATACGAAGTCAGAATAAAATACTTATTCGTTCGGACCTTAATGCTGTGCAGATGTATGTAGAAGTTTTCAAGCATGAGTTTATGCACAGGCTTGAAACAAAGGCACTTTATAGCAAATTCTTTAATTATTGCTTTAAAAAGAGTAAGGCGTTTGAGCAGTATGTAAGAGCAGAACTTAAGGCCGCAGGTTTTGATATTGACGCCGAAACACGTGAAGGTGTGCTCCATACTTATACCAAGTATAAGTATGAGCAGTATAAAAATGCTGAGGGTATACCGAAAATAGACCGAGATGCTTTTACAATGGAAATGGCAAGGGAAGAGATTATTGCAGATTTCTTTGCGCAGATATTATTCCAGGGGAAAGAGTACCGCGCGAGAATAATTGAGGCACTCGAAAATGCTGACGGGGAAGCGCTTATTGGTATAGGTGACGAGGTAAGCTCGGAAGCGGTGCTGATGGAACTGCAACAAAAAGAACCCACTCTATTAGAGCAACTTCGGCAGTGGATTAGAGATATTATAGATAAGCTACGAGGTATGCCACAGGCGAAGAGTGTAGTAACCGACCTTGAGTATATGGAAAGTCTGCTTACAAGGGTTTATAACTCACGCGATAGCAAAAGATTGAATAGACAAAAGCAAGGAGAAGTTAAGTATAGTTTTGGTGTTACACAAAATGATATAGATGATTATGTAGATGCGGCCTATGCTAAGGAAAACACAGAAGACTATAAAAAATATGCTATACCTACAGAAAAATTAATAAATGATGTATCTGATGAAATTGATATTTCCGATTATGTGCATGCATTGCGCGATAATGATATTAGGCATATTAAAAATTCGCACGGTGAAGAAACAAATGAAAAATATCCTGTTACGATCGATGATATAAAACTAATTCCTTGGATAGTTCAAAACTATGATAAGGTTTTTGTTATTAGAAGAGAAAAAGGTAAAACAGGAATTATATATGTAAAAGTTAATGAAGATGGGTTAATATACTTTCTTGAACAAGTTACCACCATATATGGTAATGAGCCATTATTAGTAAATAAACAGATGATAAAAACAGGAATAGAGGATATTCCAAATCTAAAAGGTTTTGTTGACGCTATTAATAAAAAAGAAAGTGAAGCTGAATTTCTCGCTGACTTAAAAAAAGTCCACGAGGTATACGCCCAAAGCGTGTATCAGCCTCACTACAATATTAATATATCCAATCATAAAGAAAATGTCAAGAGAAATAATGTAATAAAGAAAAAAATGAGTAGTTCTCAATATCTCGCTGATTTAAATGAAATCCGCAAGGCGTACGTCCAAGACGTTAAAGAGAACTACTCAAATTTTATTATACCCAATTCTTTCGGAAATGTCAATATTGAAGGTAATAATGGGGCGTCTTTGGATCAATATTCTTTAAGTTCACCATTACAGGAATTTAAAAATAATAATGAGTTTGAACTAAGTGAGCCTGATATAGATAACATAGAAATATCTGACGAAGTAGAGTTTTTGGCGGGTTTAAATGGCGTTAAGTTAAGTAAAACACAAAAGCATATTGTAGATATTTGTAAAAATCTTGATTCTAATATTACTGTTGAATTTGTAGATAATCTTGAAACAAACGGTAAGTTTATACGAAGTCAAAATAAAATACTTATTCGTTCGGACCTTAGCGTTGTGCAGATGTATGTAGAAGTGTTTAAGCATGAGTTTATGCACAGGCTTGAGACAAAGGCTCTTTATAGCAAGTTCTTTAATTATTGCTTTAAAAAGAGTAAGGCGTTCGAACAGTATATAAGAGCAAAAACTAAGCTGATTAATAACAATATAGATGATATGGCACGCGAAAGCGTGCTTAATTTATATACTGAATATAAATATAATCAGTATATAAATGACAAAAACATACCACAAGAAGACCGTGATGCATTTACAATGGAAATGGCAAAGGAAGAGATTATTGCAGATTTCTTTGCACAAATATTATTCCAGGGTAAGCAGTACCGCGCGAGAATAATCAATGCGCTCGAAAATGCTGACGGGGAATCGCTTATTGGTATAGGTGACGAGGTAAGCTCGGAAGCGGCACTAATGGAACTGCAACAAAAAGAACCCACTCTATTAGAGCAACTTCGGCAGTGGATTAGGGATATTATAGATAAGCTTCGTGGTATACCACAGGCTAAGAGCTTGGTTGAACAGCTTGATAATGAGATTAATCAGCTTGAGAGTATGGTGCGAAAAGCTTACCAAACAAAAGACAGCAAGCGGCTGATGAAGAAAAAGCTCAATGAAGAAAAATATCTTATTGCCGGTGAAAAATCACAAACAGCAAACCACAGTTTGCTGTTTGAAGCTAAGTTGCGTGATTATAAGGGCGAAGATAGTGAAAGTATTAGGCGTGATACCGGCTGGTATAAAGGTCGAGACGGCAAGTGGAGATATTATATTCCGGATAATGAGCTTAATATTGATCAACTTATTGACTTTGCAAATTCGGATGAAGACGTTGCGTTGCTTGGGGATGTAATAGTGCATAATAAATTGTTTGCGGCATATCCGGAGCTTAGAAACCTAAGCATTTGCTTTGAAGACATGGGACAAATTAAAAGAGGCAAATTCTTATTAGATAAAAATGAAATTGTTTTAAACGCTAAGTTAAAAAGCAATGGTGAAAAAATAAAAGATACTCTTGTTCACGAGATACAGAATGCAATACAACACATCGAAGTATTTGCACGAGGTGGAAACAAAAATTTTGGTTTTGCTTATGCTATGAATATGGCATACGATGAGGCGAAAAACACATCTGAGTTTAATACGTTAAAAACTAAAGAAGAGAAATATTATTATCTTTTATCGGCAGCTCAAAGAATATTTGATGCTGAAAATCCTGACGAGTTGCAATATAAAGCATATAGAGCTATTTATGGTGAAGTGGAAGCCCGTCATGTCACACGAAATCGTCTTTTTAATGATGAACTTTTGAGGTATGCAACACCTGACATACAAGGAAATGTAGTAGATAAAAAATCAGAGAGTACAAAATTTGTTGAAAACTTTACCGAGATGGGTTATACTGAAAAAGAAATATTGAAATTTTTTAGAGGTGTGACAAGTGACGAATCGAGAAGCGTTGGAAATATTGAGAAAAGAAGTGGAATTGATAAAGAAAAATCCAAATTTCGAAAGCGAAATATCTTTTGGACCGAGAGCGGAACTGATGCTGTTAGAAGGATGGATGAAGGAGGAGCCCGAAATGATGGAAGAGGAGTTCGAAGCAGCATTTCCCCCTTGGGTGGAATAAGTGGTAGAGGTTCAAGTGTAGATAGTGATATAATCGATGAAAAAAACATGGGCGATAGAGGATGGCGAACTGTATTACTCAACGGCGGACACGATAGCCGAGCTGCAATTTCTAATGAAGGAAGCGAAAACAAAGGAAAACTTTTGGGAACAGGAGTTCGTGCCACATTATCCGCGCAAGAGAAATCCATATCGAACAAAGGATTGGATGAAAAATCCGTAATTCAAAGCAATGATTCACAAGCAAACAATACCGGAGGAATGGTGGGAGGAATAGCCACCAGCAATTATTTAAATACATACCTATTAGGTAATGAAGCAGACTTAAAAGAGTCTGCTTTTTCAGTGTCTATCGGCGAACATCGAGATATAATCAAGCCGATAAGCAGTTGGGAAAAACAAGAAATTGAAAAGATATGCAACAAGTTTGGTATAGATATTGTATTTGAAGACCTGCGAGATATGGTACATAAGGGTGAGATATTATCGCCCGATGGATATATCGAAAAAGACAAAGAAATAATTCATCTTAATTTGTATGCCGAAAACCCAATAGGCTTTATTCTTAAGCACGAGCTTACGCATTTTGGTGAAAAATCAAGCAGATATATTGAATTTGTTAAAGCTGTTAAGAAAAGCAAGCTGTATAAAAAATGGATTACCGAAAAAACAGGCGAAAGTGACCTAAGGATTGCAGAATACAAATATAAGCAAGCAGTAGCGAACACGCACAGCGATATATACGGTGCTGCGGATCCAAAAGCAGAGGCCGAAATGATAGCCGACTTTGTTGGTGAAATGCTGTTTACTGAAAACGGTAGCGGTATGGCGGCTTTGACAAGTGATTTGGACACAAAGCAAAGAAATGCCGTTATACAGTTTATTCTTGATTTTATATCTTGGATTAAAAAGAAATTAGGCGATATGGGCTTTACAAGACTGCAGCTTGAGGTTTTAGAGCACGACTTTAATGAATTGCTAATGGATGCTTCCGTGCAGCAAGCTGCGTCACAGGAAACCATTGAAAATTCTCACATAAAAAGTGATATAAAATATTGTTTTGCAATTTGTAATGATAAAGAAACAATTGAAGCTGCTGAACGGATGGAGGCAGAGGATCAAAGCAGCTTTACAATTTTTGAAAAACTTAAGGTAATTAAAAATGTATTTGGTACATGGCTGGTAGAATTAAATGCGGATAAATTCAGATTTTATCCACAAGGTAATGCTTTAATGTATAAGCGTAACCTTCCCAATAAAAAACTGAATGTTCACAACGGTATTATTGAAGGAAAATTAAAAGATTTTATTATATATAAACCTTTGTTTGAAAGGTATCCCAGTCTGAGAAATTTAAGGGTGGTAGTACAAAAAGCAACTCTAGCGGGCAATGATATAAAATTTGTTCCGGGAAATAGTACGTTGTATATAAGCTCGCAAGCTTGCGAGGATTATATGCAAAAGAAAACACGCGAAATAAAAGTTCTTTTGTTAGAGATGTTGCAAAGAATAATTTTGCATATCGAGGGAACTACAACTAAGCAAACGCTTGATACCTGGAAAGCATATGAAGCCGATGGTAAAATGCCGTATTCTGAATTTTTAGGACGAAATTTAACAGCTCAAGAGGTATATGATAATACATATGACAATTATATTGTAAACATGACGGGTGATAGGCAAAGGAAAAAGAATAGCCTTATGAAAAAGGGCAAAAAACTTGTAGAAATACAAAACAAAATGTTGTATCAGCCGTTTATGAGTAATGATATCGTTGTGTTCGATGAAAACGGTAATCCCGTTACAGCAAAGGAATACGCGGATTTAAAGGAGGTTGCTGAACTTAAGTCGAAGCAAGCGTTAGAAGGGGATTTGGATGATGCACAAAGTCTTGAGTTTGAGAAATATGAAAATTTAAATAGCGAATCAGAGAATTTTAAAACTTTAGATGATACACAAAGTGAAAATAATATTCAAGGTGATGAAAATTCATTTGAAATGGCGTTAGAGAAAAACAAAAACTCTAATCAATTAAGACATTTTTTAAAAATGTCTAGTATGATAAATAGGTACAAGGTGACTAAATATTTGAACATTAAGGCCGGAAGTGATGACTTGATTTCGGCTGTTGCCGATAACGCAAAGTTGGCTGCCGAACAGTTTAACCAAGAGAGAATCAAAGAGTTATCTCAAAAACCGTTACAACGATTTGATACGGTTGGGCGTATGTTGAATGATTGGTTGTTAGAAAAATTTAAGGACACATTTTTGAAAAATGAAAAAGGCCAACTCATTTCGCTTTATACACTAAAAATGTCAGGAAAAGGCGGTTTTAAACATTCGAAATTAGGTTTGATTGCTGGAACATTAGCGTCGGTTGAGCAGTTGTATGCTGAGTACAATAAAAACTATTTGCAAAACTGCGATGTTTATGTGCAAGAAATATTTGTAGACATGAAAAATCCGCTGGTGCTCGACTACACGCCGTATGAAGATTCTATACACGGTTTGCACGACTTGGTTGATAGAGGAATTATTACGCATAATCGATATGTAGAATTGACAAGTTACCGATGGGCTTCAATAGAAGCAAATTATAACGGATATATCACAAAAACAATAAGAGAATATATAAAAGCTGCCGGTTATGACGGCATTATTTATAGAAACAATACCACTGATAAAGGTTCTATGTCGGTGGTGATTTTTGATGAAAGTCAAATAGTTACAGTTGCCGAAAACGGTGTGCTGCAGCAGGGCAATGGAATAATAGATGATTATTTTGATTTAACGGCTGCAGAAGAAGCTGCTCGAAAAATTAATAATGGTAAAAACATAAAGTTGTTTGCGTCGGATTATTTGTATAAAGACCGAGTGAAAAGATCTATGCCTGATGAACGAATAAAAGCAGGCAGCAGTGATTTTATGGAGCGTGTTGCAGGTGGCCAGAAAAATGCTCTAAAGGTATTATTAGAAAATCTTGCGGACAAATCTAACCTTAAATTAACGGGTAAAGATACGGTTGGCAGGGCTTTGGGGCAAAGCATTACAAACAAATGCAGCGGTACATACTTTAAAGACCAAGAAGGCAATTTGATATCGTTTTTTGCGTACAGCAGAAAAATAATAGACATATATAAGGCGGTGAAAAAAGGTAAGACCTTTGGAACGCTGGATTCTGCTATAAGAATACTTGTGTCAAGAAAGGAAAATGTGCCATGGGCTTTTTTGGGTACAATACAAGAATTTTATATTAATTCGGTAGCACCCATCGTTTTTGAACTTGACGAATGGAATACCGAGGTAATAGCAAAACGACTGTTTGAAGAAATGGTAATAACGAAAAAAGAATATTATAAGGCAATTTCGGGTGAATATAAAAATCCTGAATTAATGCTTACAAGGCGAATGGATGTAAAGGGATATGACAGCATAATTTTTGTGAAAAAATCCGGCGAGTATGAAGTAATGCCTTTTAATGAATCTCAAATAATTCCTGTAGCCGAAAACGGTATTGCCAGAGAGGATGGTGGCATAAATCAAATTGAAGAAACCAATAGCATTTTTAACGAGAACTATAAAATGAAAAAATTGGTCATTGATGGCGACAGAAATTATATGGTTGATATTAGTGAAATTAAAAAAAGTGTATTACCCGCAGCTGACAACACAACAAAATTGCAATTACTTACAAAAATTTTGATGGGTTATGATGAACCAGCAATAGATTTCTTAAACGATCGTAATGCCGGTCATAGCGGTTCGCTTGAAAAAAGTAAGTTTGATGTGTGGAATGCACGTGCAATAATGAATGCGGTTATTAATCGTGATTTATTGGGCGTTTTAATCGCCGATACCGATACCGCAGGCAGAATTGTTAGTGAATATAAAAGGGCGCTTTTGAGTGAAAGTAAGCTTATAGATAATGATGGCAGACCGCTTTCGGTATTTGTTTTTAATTATCACGGTGATCGTAGATTTGAGTATGGACAGTATGGTTTGCGTGTTGGCACGCTTAATGCGGCGCATGATATGTCGCTCTTTCATAAAGAAAAAGCTACACTGCGTTTTCGTGGACTTTTTGAAGAATATTATGCTATTGTTAAAAAACCTTTTCATATTATGTTTGACCCCCAGAATTCAACACCCGCAACGCTTGCGCGATATGCATTTGAAGAAGGGGTTATTACTGACAGAGAATATGCTTGGGTGCTATCAATTCATGGGGCCAACGAAACAACAAGTGGCACGCATGCTTCTATACGATTGATAAAGATATTAAAAGAAAGAGGCTTTGACAGTATCTCGTTTATGAACAAATATGCAGACCCTGGAAGTCTTGGAATTATTGTTTTTGATAAAAGTCAGTTAATACCTGTAGCAATAGACGGTTTACCGGTAGAAAACAGTGATAGAACACTTGCAGACTCAGATAATGAGGCTGCTTTTTTTATATCTAAAAACTCGAATGAGAAAAATGTTGAAAATAGCGATGAGGATTTTCTTGACGCGATAGAAGATAAGGAATATAATGGAGATGCCGAACAACTAACAAACACTGAAAAACTTGTAATAGAAGAAAAAACGGGTTGGTCCGATGAAATAATTGATTGTATTCGTTCTATGGAAGAGGCTCAAATATATATTGATGCTGATTTAAAAGAAGCGCAAATTAACGGTAGAAAATGTTTGATTCGTGATGATATTGATATAGAACAAAAAAATGAAAAAGGTATTACAAATCGCGAACTTATAATGTTGGGCAAATCACCGATAAATATATATGGAGAAAAGGTCGAACTTCATCATATAGGTCAAAAGCAATACAGTCCATTTGCAGAATTAACTGAACGCGAGCATCATTCAAAAGGCAACTATAGAATACTTCATATTGCAAAAAAACAGACTGAAATAGTTCGAAATATATTTAATTTAGAAAGGAAAAAACACTGGCAAATACGC
Source organism: Acutalibacteraceae bacterium (assembly GCA_045604765.1). Taxonomy (GTDB): domain Bacteria; phylum Bacillota; class Clostridia; order Oscillospirales; family Acutalibacteraceae; genus UBA737. The sequence goes on from JAZUOS010000069.1 coordinate 30,029, forward strand.
GCAGAAATTAAAGGTGGTAATTATGAGTAAAGACATTATTGAGGTAGTAAAAAACGCAGAAGGTTTTCGTCCTGGGAAATCGATTGCTTTAGAGCAGGTGGAACAAGCTCAGAAAGAACTTGGTGTAAAATTTGCGGATGATTATATTAAATACTTATTAGAGTTTGGAAATGCTTTTCTTATTAGTGTAGATTTATTGGGAATTGAAAACGATCCTATGTTTAAATATGCAAGTGTTGTATATGAGACTTTAGAAGAAAAAAAATGCGATCCTACAGCACCTGCTGATATGTATGTTATTGAAAATCTTGGTATTGATGGCGTATTGGCGTGGCAGCATGAAAACGGTGCGGTTTATTACAAATACCGTTATGATGAGGAGTTGCAAAAAGCGGCAGATTCTTTGGCTGAATATATAGAAAATTCTTTTGAAATATGAAACAAAAAATTGATAAAGCAATTGAGTTGTTATATCGATATTTTATAATTTTAATCACAGCATTCGGGCTATATCCGATTGCTGTGATTAATTTTCCGAAACAAGGAGACAAGGTTAAGGCGTTCTATAGATTTGGTGAGATGACCATTGACGCGGCAAAAAAATATTGTTGCTGCTCTGGGTTGAAATGAGTGATATATAATTTAATATTTTAGTAATCGCACAGGTGTTTGACGAAAGTTAGATACCTGTGTTTTTTTAGAAGGAGGAAAAATAAATGGCAATAAAAACAATTGAATATGAAGTAAATATTGCGGGCATTACACCCGCAACCGAACAGTTTGCGGGCACACAGGGCGATCACAGAGTAACAAATCTTGAATTTGTTTTGTCTCAAGATTTGTATGATGATATCACACATATAACCACTCATAAGGTTGCTTACCGATTTGATGTTTACGACGGCGAAGGTGGTATATGGCAGAGCGAAGTAAAAAAATTGAGTGCTGAGAGGATAGGCATAGAGCTCGAAGAAAGGCACACGCGTTATGGCGGCAAGGTTGTGGTTTATCTTGTTATAACCGCATTGTCGGCGGATGGAGAAACCGAGGTAGAGCTTTATTCGTTCCCTGCGACATTAAGGCTTAATAATCGTCATGAAGGAGAATATCGGGACGGTGAAAATTACGAGAGCGTTACAGGACTTGCGGAGGTGGTAAGACTAAAAGCTGATGAAGCAGCAGTTCAAGCTGAAAGTGCTCAAGTATCGGCATCTGCCGCCGCCGATGCATTGAATGATATTAATGCTGCTATTGAAGATAGCACCGACCAAACATATAATGCCACAAGCAAAAACGCACAAAGCGGCAAGGCGGTGGCAGATGCCATACGGCCTCTAATGACCCACTTAAATAATTTATATGAATTTGTGGCTATTATGGATGAGGATATAGCTATCTTATATAATAATAAAGTAAACAAGGCTTATGTAGACGATTTAATTGGTGACATAGAGTCTTTGTTAGGAGGTATCTAAATGAGCATAGCAAATGAAATACAAAGATTGCAAACTGCAAAGGCAGATATTAAAGCGGCAATTGAAAATAAGGGTGTAATGGTCGGTGACGGAACGATTGATACCTATGCCGAAAAGATTGCCGAAATATCAGGCGGTGGTAGTGGTGACTACGAACAAGGCTATGAAGACGGTAAAAACTCGGTGCCACAGATTGACCGATATATTAAAGGCAATCCACAATTTACAACCCTTAATATGTTTAAAACGAGTGTTGTGGTATTAAATTTAGATAATGCAACATCATTAGCACAGTTATTTGTTAGTACAAGTGAAGAAACAAAAAACACAACAGTCGAGCATTTAACAATAAATGTACCAAATGCAGTTACGGGTGCAAATCAAATGATAACAAGCAGTACAAATGATAAAACATTGAAACACTTGACTTTAAATGTTGATTTAAGCAACGCCAAAAGATTTAATAATATGCTTACCAAAATACACGCATTAGAAATTATTGACGGTACACCAATCAATTTATCGTCGGCAACAAATATAAACAATATATTTAGTCTTTGTTCGGCATTAAAAGAAGTGCGGTTTGTAGCAAATACCATTAAATTAAGTATAACCTTTGCAGAAAGTGACAAATTAAGCACCGACACTATTCAAAGCATTATAGACGGACTCGCAGATTTAACAGGCGGTACGGCGCAAACGCTTACACTACACGCTAATGTAGGCGCAAAACTCACCGACGAGCAAAAAGCAACCATAACCGCAAAGAATTGGGAATTGGTTTATTAAGGGGGAATTGAAATGAAAAAAGAAACAATTAAGCAAATTATACTTACAGCCGATGAGGGTATGTATCTTACAAACGGCGAAACCTATGGCAAAACGGTGGTATTACCCGAAAGAGCAGACCAAAGTGTGTGGTACGAAATAACCGAAGCGGAATACAATAAAATCCTTGCAGAGCAAGAGGGGTGATTACATATGGACTTAACAACAATAGTCACCCTCGTTGGTGAAATAGGTGTGCTTATTGGCGTAATAGTGCCGGTTATTGTATCTATAAAAAGAATAGCCAACGGCACAAAATGTCAGTTGCGCAGCGAAATGCTTCGCATATACTATCATAACCACCAATTAAGCGAAATAAGGCAGTATGAATATGAAAACTTTGTCGCGCTGTATGAGGCATATAAGGCGCTTGGTGGCAACTCGTTTATAGATAAAATCTATGCAGAGGTTAAAACTTGGGAAGTAGTATCTTAAATTTTAGAAAAGAGGTATTTATATGGAAATAATTAAAAATTTAGTAGACAAATCAAAGTACGGCATTAAGTGTCCGTTTGCTATGACAGCAACACGCATTGTCGTTCACGAAACGGCAAATGATGCTTCGGCAGAAAACGAAATCAATTATATGCGCACAAACAACAAGGAGTCATCCTTTCACTTTGCGGTAGACGATAAGCAGGCGGTGCAAGGAATACCGCTTAACCGTAACGCTTGGCACGCTGGCGACGGTAACGGTAAGGGCAACCGCGAGGGTATAGCTGTTGAGATTTGTTATTCAAAATCGGGCGGTGAGCGTTGGCTTGCCTCTGTTGACAATGCGGCGCAGCTCGTAGCGCAGTTGCTCAAAGAACGCGGTTGGGGTGTGGATAAGGTTACCAAGCATCAAGACTACAGCGGAAAAAACTGTCCGCACCGAATACTCAGCGACTTTGGTTGGAATAATTTTTTAAATGCGGTTGGCGGTTATCTAAATGGCAGTGAGCCTGTGACGGCGCCGACAAACGAGAAAATATCGGTTAAGTATCAGGTGTGGGACGATGTGCGTAACGCGTGGCTGCCCGAGGTTACCGACCTTACCGATTACGCGGGACTTTTCGGTCACGATGTATGCGCAGTGTATGCCCGCCTTACTAAAGGTAATATCTTTTACAAGGTGCATACCAAGGGTGGCAGATGGTTGCCCGAGGTTAAAAACCGTGAGGATTATGCGGGGCTTTATAATAAGCCTATTGATGCATTGATGATGCGCACCGATACAGGCAAAAAGATTAAGTATGCCGTGCATCTGCGCCGCAGTAACCGCTGGTTGCCGTTTGTAAGCGGATATAATACTGCAGACAGTAACAACGGCTTTGCGGGTATTCTCGGTCAAGAAATTGACGCTATTAAAATTTATATTGAATAAGAGAGGTTACTCCTCACGGAAGATTAAAAGTTTGGAGGTAAAAGAATAAATGAAAAATAAGATTTTAAATTGGCTTAAAATGGTAGGTGTTAAGGTAGCCAAAACTATGGCTGAAACAGCGCTTGCGGTAATAGGTACCAATACAATCGGCATTACCGAGGTTGACTGGTTGGGTGTGCTTAGCGCGTGCGCATTGTCGGGCGTGGTGACTGTGCTTTTTAATATTAAAGCTTTGCCAGAAAAACAGTAAAATTAGATAATAAACAACCCCATAGCATCATAAAATGTTATGGGGTGAAATTTATGGTTTTTAAATTTGATTTAAAAAGATTTTTAATAAGCATTGCAATTCCGCTTTTGGTAGGCGGATTATCGGCAATTATTACAAGAGGGGATATGGATTTGTATTCTCAAATAAAAAATCCGCCATTGTCGCCACCCAGTTGGCTTTTTCCTGTAGCGTGGTCAATACTTTATACATTAATGGGTGTATCGCTGTATCTTGTTTGGAATAGTAATGCGAGGTATATAGCAAAGAGAAACGCCTATATATTTTTTGGTGTACAACTATTTTTAAACTTTATTTGGTCGCCGATATTTTTTGTGGGCAGGCAGTTTTTGTTGGCGTTTATAGTGCTTATACTTATGTGGTTATTCACATTCGGTATGATAGTCAGCTTTTATAGAATTTCAAAACCTGCAGGGCTGTTGCAAATACCTTATATTTTATGGCTGACGTTTGCGGGCTATTTGAATTTTGCAATATACTTATTAAATTAAAAAACGGCGGTAATTCAACATGTTGAATTACCGCTCTTTTTTTATTTATGTATTAATTAGTCTTTAAGTTCAGATGTACAGTGTGCGCAACGTGTTGCTTCAATTGCAATTTCGCTCTTGCAGAAAGGACAAATTTTTGTTGTGGGAGCCTCTTCAACCGGTTCTTCTTTTTTCTTGCCAATTTTGTGAAGATTATTAATAGCCTTTACAAACAAGAAAATAACGATTGCCATAATTATAAAATTGATTACAGCGGTGATGAATGAGCCGTATGCAAATACTGTAGCGCCTGCCTCTTTTGCTGCAGTGAGTGAAGGGTAGGTTGTGCCAGCGTCAACGCCTTCGGCAAGCTTTAACACTAAAAACTGATCGGTAAAGTTAATGCCGCCTGTTGCAAGACCTACAAATGGCATAATGAGATCGTCTACCAAAGATTTTACGATGGCTTGAAAAGCGCCGCCGATGATAACGCCGACAGCCAAGTCAATAACATTACCGCGAAGGGCAAATGCCTTAAACTCGTTTAAAAATTTTTTCATAAAAACACCTCAAAAGTTATTTTTTATGATTATAGCATATTTTGTAATCATAATAAATAGTTTTTTGCAAAAAAATGAAAGTTTTTTTAAATTTATGCTTAAAGCCTATTCATTGATTGAATTTTTATAAAAAATGTTGTAGAATACGGTTATGAAAAGTAGGGTGATTATATGATAAAATATGCAACCATTGGCACAAGCTTTATTGCAGAGCAGTTTGTTACAGGCGCCAACGCCACCGATAAATTAGAACTCACAGCGGTGTATTCGCGCAAATATAATACAGGGCTTACTTTTGCTCAAAAATTTGATTGCAGCACGGTTTATACCGACTTGCGTGATCTTGCAAGCAACAAGAATATTGACGCGGTTTATGTTGCATCGCCTAATGTGTTTCACGCCGAGCAGTGCGAGCTTTTGCTTAATGCAGGCAAGCATATTATTTGTGAAAAGCCCATTACCACATCCGCCGCCGAATACAGTCGCCTTAAAACAATTGCCGACAAGAAAGGTCTTATTTATATCGAGGCAATAATTCCGCTTTACAATCCAAGTCGCAAGCGTATTAAATCGGCGCTTAATGAGATTGGCAACATTGCTATGGCAAAAATTGATTACTGTCAGCGTTCTTCACGCTATGACCGTTTTATGCGTGGAGAGCATATTAATATTTTTGATATGTCGCTACATGCAGGCACGCTTATGGATTTGGGCGTTTACTGTGTTTATGCCGCGGTTGATTTGTTTGGTATGCCTAAAGCTATAAAGGCATCAGCAAGCTTTTTACAAAACGGTGCCGACGGCAGCGGTGTTGCAATTTTTGAATATGATAATTTTTCTGCCTGCCTTACCTACAGCAAAACAGGGCAGAGCGTGGCACCTACCGAAATAGTAGGTGACAGCGGCTCGGTTATAATGGAAACGGCAGTCTATTATCAAGATGCATACCTTATTAAAGACGGTCAAAAATTACCGCTTTTTGATAAGGTGTCAAAGGAAACTCTTATGGGCTGTGAGGCAGAGGCACTTTGTGATTTTATAAACGGCAAACGACTTGATGAATATAACAAAAACAGTGAAATATGCCTTAATGTTCACACTTGCATGGACAAAATAAAACAAAATGCGAATATAAAATATGGCAAGCAATAATTAGTGTGGCGAGGATTTATTCCTCGCCGTTTTTTGTTTTTATACACTCTAAACACCGCATAAACAGGCGGTTTCTACTGTGGGTGGAGTGATGGTAATTATTAGTAGAATTCAAATTTTGTTTGGTAGATAGTATTTTTGTCAATTATTTAGTAAAATTACAGCGTTGTGATTTTTCACACCGAGCATTTTTAAAGGAGCAAATTATTTTATGCGTGATTATGTAATTTTTGTTGATTCTGCGTGTGATATTTCATGCGATTTATTAAATGAGTGGGGCGTTAAATATTGCAGCTTAAGCCTTGCTTTTAGTGATGACCCAAAGGAATATTCCGACTACGAAATACCCGCTGCTGATTTTTATAATCGAATGAGAAATGGTGCTCAACCTAAAACCTCGGCTGCTAATATGGGTAAGTTTTGCGATGCCTTTGAGCAAATCGTTAAGGACGGCTATGATATTTTGTATCTTGGATTTTCATCAGGTCTTTCAGCTACAGTTAATTTTGCTCGTGAAGCGGCAGAGGAAATTATGAGTCAGTATGAAGGCTGCAAGATAACTGTTGTCGACTCGCTTTGCGCGTCTGCAGGTTACGGCTTACTTTTAAAGCTTTTGGTAGACAACAAAAATAACGGTATGGGTATTGACGAGCTTGCAGGCTTTGCCGAAGATACCAAGCTTAAGATTTGCCATTGGTTTACGGTAGATGACCTTAAATATTTAAAGGCCGGCGGTCGCATTAGTGCAACCACAGCGCTTTTAGGCGGTATGCTTAATATTAAACCTGTAATGAAGATGGACAATAACGGAAAGCTTATAAGCGTATCTAAGGTTCGCGGTCGTAAAGCGGCACTTAAGGCAATTGCTGATTTGTATGCGGAAACAGCGCTTGATAAGAAAGACGGAGTTGTGTTTATCTCGCACGGTGACTGCATTGATGATGCAAACCAACTCGCTGATATGATAAAAGAAAACAGTGGCGCAACGGTGCAAATCACAACCTATGTCGGTCCCGTAATCGGCTCACATTCCGGTCCCGGAACTTTGGCTCTCTTTTTCCTTGCAAATGAAAGATAGTATAAATGCATAATGCATAATTCACAATGCACAATTATATACACGAAAGTCTCTACTAAATTTAAAGTAGAGGCTTTTTTATTCTTTACTTTTGCGATTTTAAATGATATATTTGTATTGTGAACATAGTAGGGGGAATTGTAATGAAAAAATTTCTTGATGTTTGTTACAGTGAGGAAACCAAACAGTGTTTAGATATTTATCTGCCAAATACTGAGCAGTTTAAAACCTTTGTTTATTTTCACGGCGGCGGTATACAAGCAGGCGATAAGTCGGACGTTAAATTCTTTTGCGAGTATTTGGCAAATTGCGGTATTGCGGCAGTAAGTGTAAACTACCGTATGTACCCTGACGCAAAATATCCTGAATTTATTGAAGATGTTGCCGAGTCGGTTGCTTGGGTATTTGATAATATTAACAAGTATGGCAAATCTACGGGCATATATGTTGGCGGAAGCTCGGCAGGCGGTTATATGTCACAGCTACTTTGCTTTAATAAGGAATATTTAGCTCGCCATAATATAAACGTTATGGACATTGCGGGCTTTGTGCATGATGCGGGACAGCCGACAGCCCACTTTAACATACTTCAAAAAAGCGGCATAGACGGCAAGCGTGTTATTGTTGACGAAACGGCACCTCTATATTATGTTGGTGTCGATAATGAATACCCACCAATGCTGATTATCGTGTCAGATAACGATATGTATAACCGTTTTGAGCAAACACAACTACTTATCACAACACTAAAGCATTTTGGACACGGAGATAAGATTACATACAAGCTTATGCACGGTAACCATTGCGCCTATGTTGAAGCCGAAACCCAAGATGGCGACGGCGGTTTTGGTAAAACGGTTGCAGATTTTATTTTGGCAAATTAAAAAACACTTTAATTTTTTATAAGTTTCATATATAATGAATGGAGTAGGGCAATTCCTACTCCATTTTTTTATTTTTGGTAGGTGAAAGGTATGTCTTTTAGTCCCGAGATTTTAGCGCCCGTTGGCAGTCCCGAGTCTTTGGCGGCGGCTGTGCGCAGTGGCGCCGATGCGGTGTATATTGGCGCCAAGCAGTTTTCGGCACGACGTAATGCCGACAACTTTGACGATAACGATATTATTGAAACTGTCCGTTACTGTCACATTCGTGGGGTAAAGGTGTATCTTGCACTTAATATAATGATAAAACAGTCAGAGCTACAAGCGGCATTTGATGTGGCGCTTACAGCTTACAAATGCGGTGTAGATGCTGTCATTATTTCCGATTTAGGTTTGGCTGCTCTTATACATAAACACATACCCGCTTTACAGCTACACGCATCAACGCAAATGACCGTTCATTCACCGGCGTGTCTTAAATTGTTAAAAGAATTAGGCTTTACACGTGTTGTCGTATCGCGCGAAATGAGCAAGCAAGAATTGCAAGATTTTTGTGCGACGGCAAAAAAACAAGGCATTGAGGTCGAAGTCTTTGTTCACGGCGCGCTATGTATGAGTGTATCGGGGCAGTGCCTTTTATCGTCGGTGCTGGGTGCTCGTAGCGGCAACCGCGGTCTTTGCGCAGGCCCTTGCCGTTTGCCCTTTAAGGCGCAAGGCGGCACAGGTTATGACCTGAGTTTAAAGGACTTATGTCTTTATGAATACATAAAAGAACTAAAAGAAATGGGCGTGGCATCCCTTAAAATAGAGGGTAGAATGAAACGCCCCGAGTACGTTTCGGCTGCAACCGCCGCTTGCAGACAGGCGGTAGATAATGGATTTATAGACCCAAAACTATTCAAAACGCTACAAGACGTATTTTCTCGTTCGGGCTTTACCGACGGCTATTATAATGATAGATTGGGCAAAGATATGTTTGGCATACGTACAAAAGACGACGTTATAGCGGCAGGGGAAACGTACAGCTATCTGCACGAATTGTATCGAGCTGAAAGACAAAGTATATCTATTAAAATGGATGCTCAAATTTTAGCCGACAAGCCTATGATGCTTACTGTAAGTGATAACAAAAATACAGTTACGGTTAGTGGCGATATACCGCAAGCGGCAAAAACCAAAGCGTTAGAAAAACAAACCGTTATTGATAATCTTACAAAGCTTGGCAACACGCCGTATTATTGTGAAGATATAACACTTAAACTTGATGACGGACTTTTTGTAGCGGCATCGGCTCTTAACGCGCTTCGCCGCGATGCAATAGAACAGCTTGATAACAAACGTGCTGAAGTTACCCCAAACGAATATACTGTGCTTAATTTTGATGGTACTAATAACTTAAATGGCAAAAAGCAGTTTATTGCTCGATTTGCAAGTGTTAATCAAATACCGCAAAACCTTGATAACATTAAGGCGATAATATTACCCTATGAATGTGAAATGCCTATTATTGACGGTATAGAAATTATTGCCGAATTGCCAAGATATATTGGTAATGAAGCCGTTGTTATAAAAAGACTTGAATGTTTAAAACAGCAGGGTATAACTGCCGCTTATTGCGGTAATCTTTCTGCGGTGGCTATCGCAAAGTCTTTAGATTTTAAGGTTATCGGTGCCGTGGGGCTTAACGCAATCAATAACGAAACAATAAAAACATTAAATAACATTGGTATCGATGAGTTAATGTTATCTGCCGAAATTTCACTTAAAGAGATTAAAAATATAGCAACCCAAATACCCGTTGGCATTTTTGCTTACGGCAGACTACCACTAATGTTGACACGTAATTGCCCGATAAAGAACGGCAAAGCTTGTGCTGAATGTGATAAAAAGGGCACGCTTGTTGACCGCAAGGGCATAGAGTTTCCTATTATGTGCCGCGCAGGGTATAGCGAAATGCTTAATTCCGCGCCGCTTTATATGGGCGACCGATTAGATGAAATACCCGCGGTTGACTATTTATTGCTTTATTTTACAAACGAAACACAATCGCAGGCAAGCGATATAATAGATATGTATTATAGCGGCAAAAAACCAACAGGAGAATATACAAGAAATTTGTATTATCGCGATTTAATTTAAAGAAAAAATTTTTTACTGCAAAGGAAAATTTCACCTTTGCAGTAATTTTTTTGCATTTTTTTCAAAAAGCCCTTGACAACTGCATTTGTCGGCGTTATAATATGTAATTACTAATGATGGGGGAATTTGCGCCTTTTTGACGGATTGGATGAAGTTTTTGAGGTAAAAATCCCACAAATTATTGGCAGATATTTTTAAGAAAATATCGCAATTTTGAAGTAGGAGTGATTGAAAACCTATGGAGCCAAACAACATGGTAAAACCTGTCCAGATGGGTAAAAACACTCGTATGACATTCTCTAAAATCAATGAAGTTATTGATATGCCTAACCTCATTGAAATTCAGAAGGATTCATACAATTGGTTCATCACAGAAGGTTTGATGGAAGTTTTCAAGGATATGTCAGCTATAACCGACTATAGCGGCAACTTAGTCCTTAGTTTCATCGACTACCGCATTGATGAGCAGCCAAAATACAGCGTTACCGAGTGCAAATCGCGTGACACAACATACGCAGCACCTTTAAGAGTAACCGCAAGACTGCTTAACAATGAAACAGGCGAGATTAAAGAAAGCGAAGTTTTCATGGGCGATTTTCCGCTTATGACTGAATCAGGTACCTTTGTAATCAACGGTGCCGAGCGCGCTATCGTATCTCAGCTTGTTCGTTCACCCGGCGTTTACTTTGCTAAAAAGGTTGATGAAAAGACCGGTAAAAAGCTGTTTTCGTCTACCATTATTCCAAACCGCGGCGCTTGGATAGAATATGAAACAAGCGTTAACGATGTGCTTTATGTTCGTATTGACAAGAACAGAAAGCTCCCCGTTACCACCTTTGTTCGCGCTTTGGGTATTGCTACTAACGAGCAGATGCGTCAGCTTCTCGGTGAGGACGAGCGTCTTGCTGCAACACTCCAGGTTGACGAAACCAAATCAACAGAGGATGCTTTGGTTGAGGTTTATAAAAAGTTAAGACCAAGCGAGCCTGTAACAATTGAGGGCGCAAGAACTTACTTAGAGCAGTTGTTCTTTGATCCCCGCCGTTATGACCTTTCTCGCGTTGGACGCTATAAGTACAATAAGAAGCTTAGCATAGGCGCTCGTATTCGCGGCAAGGTTGCTGCCCGCCCGATAGTTGACCCCTCTACTGGTGAAATACTTGTTGATGTTGACACCGTTATCACACGCGAAATGGCTGATATGGTAGAAGCAAAGGGCATTATGGAAGCCTATGTTAATGTTCAGGACTTTGAAGGCAAGGTAACCGAGGTTAAGGTGCTTTCAAACGGTATGGTTAATTTAAGCGACTTTGTTGACTTAACTGCCGAAGATCTTGACGAGCTTGATAAAGCAGGCGTTAACGAAAAGGTAAGCCTTGAAGTTCTTAAGGGTATTATGGAAGAGTTCACCGACAAGGAAGAGCTCAAGCAAGCCCTTATTGACAACGTTGCTGCTCTTATTCCTAATCACATTACTCTTGATGATATATTCGCAAGTGTAAACTATTTCCTCGGTCTTCCTCACGAGGTGGGCAACATCGACGATATTGACCATCTTGGCAACCGTCGTATCCGCTCGGTTGGTGAGCTTTTGCAGAACCAGTTCCGCATCGGCTTCTCTCGTATGGAGCGTGTTGTTCGCGAAAAGATGACTCTTCAGTCACAAGACCCCGAAAATATTACACCACAGTCACTTATAAACATTCGTCCTGTTGTAGCGGCTATCAAAGAGTTCTTTGGTTCTTCACCGCTGTCACAGTTTATGGATCAGACAAACCCGCTTTCTGAGCTTACTCACAAGCGCCGTTTGTCAGCACTTGGTCCCGGCGGTCTCTCCCGTGATCGTGCATCGTTCGAAGTGCGTGACGTTCACTACTCACACTACGGCCGTATGTGCCCAATTGAAACACCTGAAGGTCCTAACATCGGTCTTATCTCTTATCTTGCAACCTATGCAAAGATTAACAAATACGGCTTTATCGAGGCACCATTCCGCCGCGTAGATAAGGCTACCGGCAAAGTTCTTGACGAGGTTGTTTATATGACAGCCGATGAAGAAGACGAGTTTGTAGTAGCTCAGGCTAACGAACCGCTCGACGAAAACGGTTTCTTTGTTAACAAAAAGGTTAATGCGCGTATTCGTGATAACTATAGCGAGGTTGAGGCTTCTCGCGCTGACTTTATGGACGTATCACCAAAGATGGTTGTGTCTGTAGCCACCGCTATGATCCCATTCCTTGAAAACGACGATACCAACCGTGCACTCATGGGCTCTAACATGCAGAAGCAGGCAGTGCCGCTTCTTAAGCCTGAAAACCCAATTGTTGCTACCGGTATGGAGTATAAGGCAGCTGTTGACTCGGGCGTTGTAGTACTCGCAAAACGCGCCGGCATTGTAACCTATGTTAGCGCTGATGTTATTAAAATCCGCGCAAAGAACGGTGAGATTGATGAATATAACCTCATTAAGTTCTTGCGTTCTAACCACGGCACCTGTATCAACCAGAAGCCTATCGTTTCTGTTGGTGACACAGTAGAAGAAAAAGAGGTTATCGCAGACGGTCCTGCAACCAGCAATGGTGAAATTTCACTCGGTCGTAACGCTCTTATCGGCTTCATGACTTGGGAGGGTTATAACTACGAGGACGCGGTACTTCTTAACGAGCGTCTTGTTCGTGATGATATTTACACCTCAATTCATATTGAAGAATATGAAATTGAATGCCGTGACACTAAGCTCGGACCCGAAGAGATCACCCGTGACATTCCTAATGTTGGTGATGATGCGCTTAAGGATCTCGACGAACGTGGTATTATCCGTATTGGTGCCGAGGTTAAGGCAGGCGATATACTCGTAGGTAGGGTAACACCTAAGGGTGAAACCGTGCTTACAGCAGAAGAGCGACTTCTTCGCGCCATCTTTGGTGAAAAGGCTCGCGAGGTTCGCCATACTTCATTGCGTGTACCTCACGGTGAATACGGTACAATTGTTGACGTTAAGGTATTTACACGTGAAAATTCATCAGAGTTAAGCCCCGGTGTTAATGTTGTTGTTCGTTGCTACATCGCGCAGAAGCGTAAGATTTCTGTCGGCGATAAAATGGCGGGTCGTCACGGTAACAAGGGTGTTGTTTCTCGCATATTACCTAGCGAAGATATGCCATTCTTACCAGATGGTACTCCGCTTGATATAGTTCTTAATCCGTTGGGCGTTCCTTCCCGTATGAACATCGGTCAGGTTCTCGAGGTTCATTTGGGTTATGCTGCAAAAGCACTCGGTTGGAACATTGCTACCCCTGTATTTGACGGTGCTCACGAGGCAGATATTCGTAAGTGCTTCGAAATGGCAGGTATGTCAGAAGACGGTAAGGTACAGCTTTATGATGGCCGTACAGGTGAGCCGTTTGATAACAAGGTAACCGTGGGTTACATGTATTATCTTAAACTGCATCACTTGGTTGACGATAAGATTCACGCCCGTTCTACAGGTCCATACTCACTCGTAACCCAGCAGCCTCTCGGTGGTAAAGCACAGTTTGGTGGTCAGCGTTTCGGTGAAATGGAAGTTTGGGCACTTGAGGCTTACGGCGCAGCTTACACATTGCAAGAAATTCTTACTGTTAAGTCTGACGATGTTGTTGGCCGTGTTAAGACCTATGAGGCAATCGTTAAGGGTCAAAATGTGCCAAAAGCAGGCGTGCCTGAGTCATTCAAGGTTCTTATTAAAGAATTACAATCACTCGGTCTTGATATTCGCGTGCTTGACGGCGAAGGCTTTGAGGTTGACCTTAAGCAGACCTTTGAGGATGATGACGATATCGGTCTTTCAAAGCCGGTTGTTGCTGAGGACGAGGCATTCAGCGAAGACTTGGTAAATGATGGTAACTTTGCCGGCTTTGGTCTTCAAGACGAAAACGGCGAAGATATTGTCGAAGAAACAGAATATTCTGACTATAATGAGTCAGAGGAATAATAACGGAGGGTGAGAGATTATGTCAGAAGAAAAGAATTTATCATTTGAATCTATAAAAATCGGTCTCGCTTCTCCCGAACAAATCAGAAGCTGGTCTTACGGTGAGGTTACCAAGCCTGAGACCATTAACTACCGTACCTTAAAGCCCGAAACAGGCGGTCTTTTCTGCGAACGCATTTTTGGACCTACAAAGGACTGGGAATGTCATTGCGGTAAATATAAAAGAATTCGCTATAAGGGCAAGGTCTGCGAGCGTTGCGGCGTTGAGGTAACTCGCGCAAAGGTTCGCCGTGAGCGTATGGGCACAATTGAACTTGCTGCCCCCGTTTCACACATTTGGTATTTCAAGACAATCCCTTCACGTATGGGACTTGCTCTTGATGTATCACCAAAAGCACTCGAACACGTGCTTTATTTCTCACAGTATATCGTAACCGATCCGGGTGATACACCTCTCGAAAAGAAGCAAATTCTTAACGAAAAGCAGTATCACGAAATGCGTGAAAAATATGAAGACGCATTTAAGGCTGGTATGGGTGCTGAAACAATTAAGGAATTGCTCGCTGAAATTGACCTTGAAAAGACCTGCGCCGAGCTTCGCACAGAGCTTGAAGAGGCAAGCGGTCAAAAGCGCGCTCGTATTTTAAAGCGTCTTGAGGTTCTTGAGGCATTCCGTCAGTCAGGCAACCGTCCCGAGTGGATGATTCTTGACGTTATTCCGGTTATTCCGCCCGATTTGCGCCCAATGGTGCAGCTTGACGGTGGCCGTTTTGCAACAAGCGACCTTAACGACCTTTACCGTCGTGTTATTAACCGTAACAACCGTCTTAAAAGACTTTTAGAGCTTGGCGCTCCTGAAATTATTGTTCGTAACGAAAAGCGTATGCTTCAAGAGGCTGTTGACGCTCTTATTGACAACGGTCGTCGTGGCAAGCCGGTTACAGGACCTAACAACCGTGCGCTCAAGTCACTCTCTGATATGCTTAAGGGTAAGCAGGGTCGTTTCCGTCAGAACCTTCTTGGTAAACGTGTTGACTACTCTGGTCGTTCGGTTATCGTTGTAGGACCAGAACTTCAGATGTATCAGTGCGGTGTTCCAAAGGAAATGGCGCTTGAGCTGTTTAAACCATTTATTATGAAACGCTTGGTTGAAACCAAGTCGGTTACAAATATCAAAACAGCTCGTAAAATGGTTGAGCGAGCTTCAGCTGAGGTTTGGGATGCTTTGGAGCTCGTTATTAAAGAACATCCTGTTCTTCTTAACCGTGCTCCAACACTTCACAGACTTGGTATTCAGGCTTTTGAGCCCGTACTTGTAGAGGGTAAGGCGCCTAAGCTTCATCCGCTTGTTTGTACCGCATACAACGCTGACTTCGACGGTGACCAGATGGCTATTCACGTGCCGCTTTCAGCAGAAGCGCAGGCAGAAGCAAGATTCTTGATGCTTGCAGCTAACAATCTACTCAAACCCGCTGACGGTAAGCCTGTTGCTGTTCCTACACAGGATATGGTTTTGGGTTGCTACTACTTAACACTTGTTAAGGCAGATGAACCCGGTACAAACAAGGTGTTCCGCGACAAAGACGAGGCTATGATGGCTTATAACGACGGTGTTGTTGGTCTTCACGCGCCTATTCGCGTTCGTATGACCAATAACGAGGGCAAATCAGCGCTCGTTTGGTGTACAGTTGGTTTCCTTATCTTTAATGAATCAATTCCTCAGGATTTAGGCTTTGTTGACCGCTCAAATCCCGATAACGAATTTAATCTTGAATGGTGCTTCAGCCTTAGAGATAGTGATAAAAAGTTTGTTGAATCAAATGACGATATCATTCAAAATAAGGTTGGCAAAAAGGCACTCGGTAAAATTATTGAGCGTTGCATTGATACCCACGGCACAAGTGAGTCATCAATTGTGCTTGATAAGGTTAAGGCAACCGGCTTTAAGTTCTCTACAAAGGGCGCTATTACCGTTGCTGTTATCGATGCAGTTATTCCTCCCGAAAAGAAGGAAATTTTGGCTGAGGCTGAAAAGAAGATTGACGCTATCACCAAAAACTACCGTCGCGGTCTTATCAGTGATGATGAGCGTAGCCGCCACGTAATTGAAATTTGGAACAACGCTACCGAAGATATTGCAGGCGCACTCAAGGGCAACCTTGACGAGTTTAACCCCATATTTATGATGGCAGACTCAGGTGCCCGTGGTTCTATGAGCCAGATTCGTCAGCTTGCAGGTATGCGTGGTCTTATCGCAAATACTGCAGGTAAGGTCATTGAGGTTCCTATTCGTGCTAACTACCGTGAAGGTCTTAACATTTTGGAATACTTCATTTCGTCTCGTGGTGCTCGTAAGGGTCTTGCCGATACAGCGCTTCGTACCGCTGACTCGGGTTACCTTACACGTCGTCTTGTTGACGTTTCACAGGATGTTATTGTTCGTGACATCGACTGCGGCACCGAAGAGGGCTTAGAAGTATTTGATATTAAAGACGGTAACCATCTCCTCGAATCACTTGAAGAGCGTCTTGTTGGTCGTTTCCTTTTGGAAAATGCCGTTCACCCCGAAACAGGTGAGGTTATTTGCACCAATGACCATATGATGACTAAGGAAGATGCTAAACGCATTGTTGACGCAGGTATCGAGCGTATTAAGATTCGTTCAATTCTTACCTGTCACAGCCATCACGGCGTATGTCAGAAGTGCTACGGCGCTAACCTTGCTACCAATAAGCCTGTTACAGTTGGAGAAGCAGTTGGTATTGTTGCAGCTCAGTCTATCGGTGAGCCTGGTACACAGCTTACGATGCGTACCTTCCATACCGGTGGTGTTGCGGGTGGTGACGTTGCCGACGTTACACAGGGTCTTCCACGTGTTGAAGAACTCTTTGAAGCACGCAGACCTAAGGCTTGCGGTCTTATTGCTAAGATTGACGGTCGTGTTCGTATGGTTGAAGAAAAGCGTAGCAATGTGCTTGTAATCAACAACGAAGAAACAATGCAAGAAGAGAAGGTTGTTATTCCTTACGGCTCACGAACCCTCGTTAATGACGGTGATTATGTAAAAGCAGGTGATCTGCTTATTCCTGGCGCTAAATATCCGCAAGATATTTTAGAGGCACAGGGCCCCGAAGCTGTTCAGGAATATATTATTGCTGAAATTCAAAACGCTTACCGCACACAAGGTGTTGACATCAACGATAAGCACATTGAGGTTATCGTTCGTCAAATGATGCGTAAGCTTCGCATTATTGATTCAGGCTCTACCGAGCTTCTTGCAGGCAGCAGTTATGAGTATAAGGAAATTTCCGATGCAAATAAGGCTGTTCAGGCTCGCATTGATGCAGGTGAAGAGGGTCTTAGCAAGGCTACCTATCAAGCTACATTGCTTGGTATTACCAAGGCTTCACTTGCTACTGAGTCGTTTATGTCAGCAGCATCATTCCAAGAGACTACACGTGTTCTTACCGAAGCCGCAATTAAGGGTAAGGTTGACCCGCTCTTCGGTCTTAAGGAAAATGTTATTATCGGTCAGCTTATTCCTGCAGGTACAGGTATGAAGCACCCCGACATTAACCCCGAACCAATTGCAGAAGGAGTAGAAGCAATCGAAACCGACGTAATGGTAGAGGAAGCGGTAACAGAATAATGCACAATGCATAATTCATAATGCACAATTAAACACGGACTTGAGAGAAAACTCAAGTCCGTGTTTTTTATATGTATTTTTTACTTTTTCTTAAACCTACTTATAATTAACAATACAACACCAACGATTAGTGAAACAACACCCAAAAATGCAAGTTTGCCATATATGGAACTTGCCCAAAGAGAATAGGTTAAAATAGCCGTAGGTCCATCAGCACCACCAATTATACCAACTGACGGGGTAGGGGGCATTAAAAGTAAAGATATCCAAGGTGTTACGATACCGCCGATTAAAAGTAATGCACCTATAATAATTGATATAATTGAAATTTTTTTCATTAAATCACTTCCTAAAATTAAATATAACATACTAAAAAATAAATGTAAAGAAAAACCCGTTCTTAATATAAAGAACGGGGTTTAAAACTTTTATTTAGATTATTTTATAATCGATTCGCCGGTCATTTCAGCGGGTTGGGGGAGACCTAAGATTTTGAGCATTGACGGAGCAATGTCGGCAAGTCTACCGCCTTCACGTAATTCGCAATCGTAACCCACTACGCAGAAAGGAACGGGGTTTGTGGTGTGTGGGGTAAATGGATTACCGTCTTCACCTACCATACAGTCAGCATTACCGTGGTCGGCTGTAATAATTACAGCGCCGCCCATTTCACGTGTTGCTTCAACAACGCGACCTACACACTCGTCAACTGCTTCTACAGCGGCAACAGCGGCATCAAACACGCCTGTGTGACCAACCATATCGCAGTTAGCAAAGTTAAGAACAACTGCATCGTAATTGCCCGAACGAATCTTATCGCAAACAGCGTCACATACTGGGTATGCACTCATTTCGGGCTGTAAATCGAAGGTAGGAACATCGGGTGACTGAATAAGCACACGGTCTTCACCCTCAAATGTCTTTTCCTCGCCACCGTTAAAAAAGAAGGTAACGTGAGCATATTTTTGTGTTTCAGCAATGCGAAGCTGAGTCATATTCTTGCTTGCAAGGTACTCACCAAGTGTCATTTTAAGCTCTTCGGGAGGGTAAGCAACAGCAACGTTCGGCATAGTTTCGTCGTACTGAGTCATACAAACGTATGAAAGAGGGAAGAAACCGTTTTTACGCTCAAATCCGTCAAAGTCAGGGTCAACAAAAGTTCTTGTAAACTGACGTGCGCGGTCGGGGCGGAAGTTAAATGAAACAACGCTGTCATTTGCTTTAATCATACCCTCGTTATCAACAACGGTAGGAACAATAAACTCGTCGGTAACATCGTTTGAGTAAGACTCGGTCATAGTTGAGAGTATATCATTTGTTTGAACGCCTTCGCCGTTAACCATAGCGGCATAAGCCTTTTCTACACGGTCCCAAACAAAGTCACGGTCCATAGCGTAGTAACGACCCATAACGGTTGCAATTTTACCAACGCCAAGCTCTAACATTTTGTTTTGCAAATCCTTAATAAAGCCAATACCGCTTGTTGTTGATACGTCGCGTCCGTCCATAAGGCAATGAACATAAACTTTTTTAAGACCGTTTTTCTTTGCCATTTCGAGTAGACCATAAAGATGCTCAATATGGCTGTGAACACCACCGTCCGAAAGAAGACCGATAAGGTGAAGCGCGCTATCGTTGCGTTTGCAGTTTTCAATAGCGTTTTTAAGAACTTCAATATCAAAGAATTTGCCTTCTTCGATATCTTTTGTAATCTTAACAAGCATTTGGTAAACAACACGGCCTGCGCCTATGTTAGTGTGACCAACCTCACTGTTACCCATCTGACCGTCAGGTAGACCTACGTCAAGACCTGAAGCGCCGATAGTAGTAAAAGGATTTTCGCTAAAAAACTTATCAAGATTAGGGGTTTTGGCGGTGTAAATCGCGTTGCCTTCATTAACATTGCGAATACCAAAACCGTCCATTATACATAAAACAACGGGTTTTTTCATTATAAAATCTCCTGATTATTTGCTTGCAGCTTTAACAATAACTGAGAAATCCTGTGCTTTAAGTGATGCGCCGCCGATAAGACCACCGTCAACGTTTACCTTAGCAACTAATTCGTCAGCATTACCTGCGTTCATAGAACCGCCGTACTGAATGGTAACGGTTTCTGCAACCTCTGCACCATAAACTTCAGCAATAGCGGCACGAACATATCCGTTGCCCTCGTCAGCCTGGTCAGCAGTAGCAGTAACACCTGTGCCAATTGCCCAAACAGGCTCGTAAGCGATAACAATGTTTTTAAGCTGTTCTGCACTTACGTTTGTAAGAGCCATCTTTGTCTGGTATTTAAGAAGTGTTTCGGTATAACCAAGCTCGCGCTGTTCAAGTGTTTCACCAACGCAAACAATTGCCTTAAGGCCTGCGTTTACAGCAGCAAGTGTGCGAAGGTTAACAGTCTGGTCTGTTTCACCAAAGTACTGTCTACGCTCGCTGTGACCGATTACAACGTATTCAACGCCGGCAGCTGTAAGCATCTCGGCGCTTATTTCGCCAGTGTATGCACCTGAAGCCTTAAAGTGTACGTTCTCGGCACCGAT
>JAZUOS010000070.1:0-16332 GCA_045604765.1 Acutalibacteraceae bacterium
GGGGTTGGTAATAGCCTGACGCTTTGCAACTTGACCTACCATACGCTCGCCTGTTTTTGAAAATGCAACTACTGAAGGTGTTGTACGAGCACCCTCCGCATTAGCAATAACTACAGGCTCGCCGCCTTCCATAACGGCAACGCAAGAGTTTGTAGTACCTAAGTCAATACCAATAATTTTTCCCATTGTAAAAATCCTCCTAAAATATATGTGTTTTATATGTGTTTATTTAATTTGCAACCTTTACCATTGCGGCTCGGATTACAGTGTCACCAATTTTATAACCCTTTTGAAGCACCTGAGCTATAACACTTTCACCGAGTGTTTCATCCTCAATATGCATTACAGCTTCGTGAAAATTAGGGTCGAATGTATCGCCCTCTTTAGCAATTTCTTCAATATTAAGATTTGAAGCAATTGCCTCGAACTGCTTAACAATCATTTCAATACCTTTGATATAATCGGCGCTGTCGTGATCCGCCGCTGCAGCGCGGTCTATATTGTCAAGTATTGGCAAAAGCTGTTTTATAAGTCCTGCTTTTGCAAATTCGGCAACCGATGCCTTTTCGCGCTCGGTGCGTTTTTTAAAGTTGTCAAACTCGGCAGCGGTGCGCATAAGTTGGTCTTCTTTTGCGGTAAGCTCTGCTTTTAATGCTTCAAGCTCAGCATCCTTTTTACTTTTTTTCTTTTCTTTCTTTTCAGTTTCAGGTGTAGCGGTTTGTTCCTGTTTAATTTCTTCGCTCACTTTATACCCTCCCAAAAATGTAGGTTTGACTTTCCCTAACCTTTATTTTGTAATGCTATTATAACCCAAATTTTTCAAATGTCAATAGTTTTTGTAAAAAAAGTTTGACTTTCCCTGACCTTTTACATTTTGTTCACATTTGGCATTGTTTTTAAATTGTGCTTGAATATATTTAAAATACAATATATAATGTAATAAATACACAAATATTGGGGGTAAAATTATGAAAAAAATATTTGCACTTATTATTGCATTTGCAATGGTTTTATGCGTATGCGGTTGCAAAAATACCGATACCGACAATCTTTCAAGCGACAACGTAGAGGTAGAATATCAAGAAATTATTGTTGATGAAACGGGTAGCACCATTACTCAAACAAATGATAGCAGCACGCAATCTGATAATAATTCAAGCGTGGTTGAAACTCCGAGTCAAAGCACACCTTCATCTAACGTCACAAGCAAAACCCCTGCTATTACCATAGACTATAATACTGTAGTTGAGGTAGATATATGCGATGATATTATACGCG
Organism: Acutalibacteraceae bacterium; assembly: GCA_045604765.1. Lineage (GTDB taxonomy): Bacteria > Bacillota > Clostridia > Oscillospirales > Acutalibacteraceae > UBA737. Next base: position 1,279 of record JAZUOS010000070.1, read on the forward strand.
GATATCTTGATGCTAAGGATGCCAGAAATCAATATTTTTGGCTTAGTACCTATAGCGGTCAAAAATTAGATCATCAGTCTCTTTCACTTGATTGGTATCGCGACGGCAGTATGAGCTATACAATATATTTTTCTGAAAATGCCGATTTCAGCAATTCAATGACCATAACAACCAAGTATTCCGATGTAGAAGGCACCACTCTTATACCGGGTAAAACATATTATTGGAAAGTAATAGGTACGCTCACCGCCGATGCATTGGGCGGCGGCAAAATCAAGGTTAAGGATGCCCCTGTTCGCTGGATACAAATAGATGGCACCCATAATGTGCGCGATTTGGGCGGTTGGAAAGCCGCGAGTGGAAAAGCCATAAAATACGGTATGATTTACCGTGGACCAAACATTGATGATATCAGTGATGTGGGTATCGCAACAATAAAGCAGTTAGGAATAAAAACCGAACTTGATATTAGACGTTTAGATCAAAAATTGCAAAAGCAAGGTACCGGCATGAATTATATCTTCCTTGAAAGCCATGCGCAGTACGATAGGATATTTGATTCAGCTTATGAAGAAGAGGTAAAAAGAAATTATAAAGAAATTTTTAAAATTTTATCGGATGAAAGCAATTATCCGTTTTATGTTCATTGCCAACATGGTGCCGACCGCACAGGCACATTTGCTTTTATAACAAATGGAGTTTTAGGTGTCGCTTATGAAGACCTTACCCGTGATTTTGAGGTAAGTTCTTTTGCACCCGGATATAAACGTTGGCGCGGCGAAGGTAAAGGCAACACCTTTGCAAAAGGCGATGACATTATGCAAAATGACAAAAACAACTATGTTGCATGGGGTGTGCTTTATAAACGTATGATGGAAGAATACGGTACAGGCGATGGTAAACTTTCTTCAGCCATCGAGAACTACCTTATAAATTATATAGGTGTGCCACAGTCACAAATTGATTCTTTTAAATCAATTATGTTGGAATAAGAAAATAAAAAACGAACCAAGTTCTTATGACTTGGTTCGTTTTTGGCTACGGGTGACAGGACTTAACCTGTCAAAATTTCAGCAAACAAGCCCGTTTTTAGTGGTCTGTGCGATTATGTGTGAGATTTCGTGTGAAATTTTTACGCATAATAATATTTTTTGTCACAAAATATTGTTGACAAAAATATACAAATTTCTTATAATATGTACATAATCATTTTAGGAGGTAATATTATGTCGGATTATGAGATAGCAAGCGTTATTTTAGCATCAATCAATACAGTCTCCATATTTTTGCTAATTGCACAAACATTTATTTCTACCAAGCAATCTAAACAAATACGCGAGCAAACTCAAAATATGAGTGAGCAGACTCAGAAAATGAGTGAGCAGACAGAGCTAATGAACCAACAAAACAAATTAACTCTTGAACATGCTAAAGAACTACACGAAGAGCAACGCAGAATTAAAACCGTTGAAGTTTTATGGAATTGGGATAAAGGTTTGCGAAAAGAAACAAGATTAGCCGAGATGATTGTCGAAGGTCTAAATGAAAAGGATTGTATGAAATTGTATGAATTCAAATCTTTTCGAGTCAATAAAAGCACGCATAATATGTTCTGCCAAATGTGTCCCGATTATCAAGAGTGTAAAGATAACAAAAAATGTAAGCCAAACAAGCAAGGTAAATATTTAATTAGTGGTCATCACCTAAATGAATTACGTAGAAATGTAACTAGTTATTTAAATAATCTTGAAATTGTTTCCGTTGCATGGCAGCAAGAAATCGTTGATACAGAAATGATCGAAGCTCAATTTGCTTTTTTATATAACGAAGGTAAAAAATCAGCGCTTAGCAAATATAGAAAAATTGCAGGTAATGGAAACTCATATCCTACATTAAATGATTTTTACGAAAAAATTAAATCAAATAACACTATAGATTTGCCTAAAAAGCATAAACAATAAAAAATACCGTCTCGCCATAAAGCGAGACGGTATTTTTTATTACCTATCTATTCTCATTTTGATCACCATTATTATTTATATGTTTTTTATGTTTGTGTGTTAACCTGCGGACAAGTATATTATACCGCATTTTCCGAAAAAATCAACTGTTTTTTAAAAAATATTGAAAGTTTCCAAAGCTAATGATAAATTATATACATTATATGTAGATATATAATATATTAGAGTTTGATTGCACCGCCTCGAACCATAACGGAACGGGGCGGTGTTGGTGCAGGTAGACATATCATCTTTGCTCTTGATAAAAACGCTTTTCCCTTTATTCAATTGTATGACGCCAAACTAAAACACAACAAATCAAATATTCTTAATCTACACAGGTCATAATTTGCACTGCACCAAATAAATTATATTAGATTATAGGCCGTATGTAAAGTTTTTATGCCCATTGGTCCTCTTTTGATATCATAATATCATTCCTTCACTTCGGGCAAACCTGCCACAGAAGTAAGCAACGATACCGCGCCTGCGAGTACTGCCGACGAACCGACAAGCACCCAATTAACATCACCAATCACGGCCGAAGTGCCAATAGTAGCAACCATGGTTTGTGCCATAGTCTTAACAGCGCGAATACCAGCTGCCTTAAACCATTTCTTTGCTTTATCCGAAATTTTCATATTACTTTGCTCTAACTACAAGGTCGATACGAGAGGAACTTGTGAAACTCGGCACTATATCCGAGCCGATGCCATAGAACAAGTGGTAATGCTTGAACTAAAGCGCATGGCATCGTTCTTACAGAGCGACGAGGAAGCCTTCGCAGACCTACTTGCTCAAAAGACACAAAAGGATATTATCAATGAGCAAAAAGCCCTGCAAGGCGAACTGCAACGCTGTACGGCACGAAACCAAAAGGTTGCCGAGCTTTACGAAAAACTCTATGAGGATAATGTTTCGGGCAAGGTAACGGACGAATGGTTTATGCAGTTATCCCACAAATATGAAGTGGAGCGTATGGAGTTGAAAACCAAGATTGCATCTTTAAACGAGAGGATAAACAATCTCGGTACAATGCAACAGAACAAAGACCGTTTTATCAACGCAATCCGAAGATTTATGGAAATGCAAAAACTGACTGCACCGCTTCTTCGGGAACTCATAGACGAAATAACGGTTTATGAAACCGAAGGTGTTGGTAAAAATCACAGTCAAAGGATTATGATCCATTACAAATTCATTGGGTATATTGAGATACCCGAATGCGGAAGTAATTACAAGTCAGATACACGAAAAGGTGTAGCTGTCGAGTATATTACCAAATCCGTATAAAACAAAAGAGCAGGCGTAAAAACCTGCTCCGTACATAACGAAGAAACTCGAAATTACAAAAAAATCGAGTGTCCATAACTCAAGTTCGTTATGAACACTCGATATGGTGCGGGTGACAGGACTTGAACCTGCACATCGGTGACACTAGCTCCTAAGGCTAGCGCGTCTGCCAATTCCGCCACACCCGCATATTTAAAGTAATAAGCAATAGGTATTAAGTACCTAAACTTTGTATATTTTACTTCATAAAAAAAGAAAAGTCAAGAAGTTTTATAAAAAGATCTTGACTTAAATCATTTACCGGTTATTCCTTCTCAAATCCTATCAGCACACCGCCTTTTTCGGCGTAAAAGCTGCATAACCCACGACATTCATAAATGTCGATATCTATATTGCCAAATTCCTTTATAAGCGCATCTTTTATTTTGTTTGCAAATTCGGGATTTTGGCAGTGCGCTATTCGCGCCTTACCGCCCCAAAATCCTTCCTCACGCATATGGTTAATAATGGCGCAGCGTGCTTTTTGTTCACCGCGCACCTTATCGAGCGGTTGTAAATCACCCTTGTCACTTGCTTTACCTATAACTCTAATACCCAAAAGTCCCGCCGTTTTAGCCGTCAGGTGACTAACCCTACCGTTGTTAGCAAGATTTTTCATAGACTCTAACATAAACAGCAGACCGGTTTTATTCATATATAAATCTATTTCGTTGCAAATTTCTTCGTAATTTTTACCCTCTGCAATCAAATTTGAAAGCTTTTCGATAATAAGCTTCATCTCGGGTCCTGTCGAAAGTGAATTGATCACATAAACCTTGCGGTCGGGGCACTGCTCTTCATATATTTGCTTGGCAGCGCACGCGGCATTGTAACAACCCGAAAGCGTTGCTGTTATTGTCACGCAAAAAATATACTGTGAGTCACTAAATGCCGTGAGCCATTCATCTGTGTTAGGGCACGAGGTCGAAGATTTACCTTTATATTTTAAAAGGTCATCAACCATATTGCCAACATTAAGTGTTTGGTCGTCGGTGTATTCTTTATTCACGGTCACTATTTTAAGCGACGCCACAGCAAAGGGTGTGCCGTCAAGGTTTAACATATCCGATGATGAGTCGGTAACAATTTTAAAATTCATAACAAAATCTCCTTGCAAAAAAACGATATGCTAATTATATGAGCAGAATAGCAAAAAAGGCAATCTACAAGCAATTTTACCCACTCTACCAATAAAAAATCGCACTCTACTGAGAAAAGAGTCGGCTAAAACGCATAAAATTATTGCCTTTATTTGTAAAATGCGATATACTAATATGATGAGGCGGTGAGAAGTATTATGAATATAAATGTAGGCGATGTAATACAAATGAAAAAAAATCACCCATGCGGCTCAAACACCTTTACGGTGCGACGTATTGGTATGGATTTTAAGATTATGTGCAACGGTTGCGGTCACGAGGTAATGCTTCCGCGAAAGACCGTCGAAAAAAGTATAAAGAAAATTATTACTTCTAACGGAGAGAATAAATAATGTTTGAAAAACTTTCTGCGGTAGAAAACCGCTATGAACAAATAGGCGTAGAGCTTACGCGCCCAGAGGTTGCAAGTGACAATGCTTTGTTTACGCGCCTTATGAAAGAGCATAGTGAGCTGACACCCATTGTCGAAAAATATCGCGAATACTGCGCGGCTGTAACGGCTGAAAAAGAGGCGCTCGAGATGCTTGAGGCGGGCGGCCTTGACAAAGATTTTAAAGAACTTGTCGAAGAAGAGCTCGCTGAGGCAAAAGAAAAAATTGCAACAAGCGCTGACGAGCTTAAATTTCTTTTACTGCCCAAAGACCCTAACGACGATAAAAACGTTATTGTTGAAATCCGCGGTGGTGCCGGTGGTGAAGAGGCGGCACTTTTTGCGGGCTCGCTTTTCAGAATGTATTCAATGTATGCCGAGTCTAAACGCTGGCATATTGATATTACCAACGCAAACGAAACCGAGCTTGGCGGCTACAAGGAAATCAGTTTTATGATAGAGGGCGCGGGCGCATATTCACGCTTTAAGTATGAAAGCGGCGTTCACCGTGTTCAGCGTGTGCCCGATACCGAAACGCAGGGTCGTATTCACACCTCTACCGTAACGGTTGCGGTGCTACCCGAGGCTGACGAGGTAGAGTTTAATCTTAACCCTGCCGACCTTAAGATTGACACCTTCCGTTCATCCGGCGCGGGCGGTCAGCACATTAACAAAACCTCATCCGCTATTCGTGTAACACATTTGCCGACAGGCACTGTGGTTGAGTGTCAGGATGAACGCAGTCAGTTTAAAAACAAAGAAAAAGCTCTTAAAGTTTTGCGCGCCCGCCTTTATGATGCCGAAAAAGAAAAGGCAGATGCTGCAATTGCTTCCGACCGTAAGGCGCAGGTTGGTACGGGTGACCGCAGTGAGCGTATACGTACCTACAACTACCCGCAAGGTCGTGTTACCGACCACCGTATAGGTCTTACACTTTATAAAATTGACAGCATTTTAAACGGCGATATTGATGAAATTGTTGACGGTCTTACAACCTATTATCGTGCTGAAGCGTTAAAAGCTCAGGAGAACTCATAAAATGGAAACTAAAAAATTAGATGCTATAAATGATTATGAAAATTCTATAAAAGTAGCGTCTGATATACTCAAAAAATGCGGTATTGTTGCCGTGCCCACCGAAACGGTTTATGGCCTGGCGGCTTCCGCTTACAGTGATAATGCTATTAAGTCGGTGTTTGATGCCAAAGGTAGACCGCAGGACAACCCGCTTATAGTTCATATATCGAGCCTTGATATGCTGCGTGATGTTGCCCGCGATATACCGAAAGCGGCATTTGAGTGCGCAAAACAGTTTTGGCCCGGACCTTTTACTATGGTGCTGCCCAAGGGCGATAAAATAGCAAGCAGTGTATCGGCAGGGCTTGATACCGTAGCTGTGAGATATCCAAGTGAAAAAACTATTTGCGATATTATTGAGTCAAACGGTTTGCCGCTTGCGGCACCAAGTGCTAATACTTCGGGTAAGCCTAGTCCCACATCGGCATCCCACGTAATAGATGACCTTGACGGTAAAATTGACGCGGTGGTAATTGGTGGAGATTGTGCTGTGGGTGTTGAGTCGACGGTGGTATCTTTGGTAGGTGAAAGTCCACGACTTTTGCGCCCGGGCGCTGTAACACCCGAGCAGCTACGCCGTGTACTGCCCGATTTGGTAATTGACGACGCGGTTCTCGAACAGCTCAAAGAGGGTGAAAAAGCGGCATCCCCGGGTATGAAATACAAGCACTACGCCCCTAAAACTGAGGCGTTTTTGGTTGAGGGATGCAGTAATAGCTTTGTGCGGTTTGTAAACGAAAAAACCGATTGCGCGGCTGTGTGTTTTGATGAAGAATATTATAGTATAAATGTTCCTAAAATTTCTTACGGTAGCAAGCGTAACGAAAGCACACTCGCTCAAAAGGTGTTTTCGGTGCTGCGCGATATTGACACTTTAGGCGCAAAGCAGGTTTACATACACGCGCCGAGTAAAGATGGCGTTGGGCTTGCTGTTTACAATCGTTTAATCCGCGCTTGCGCGTTTAGGGTGATAAAATTATGAGTTTTGTAATAGGTCTTACAGGTCCCACAGGGGCGGGTAAAAGCAGTGTAACCGCCGTAGCCGAAAACATAGGCTTTAAGGTTATTGACTGTGACCGCTTTGCGCGAATTGCCGTAGAAAAGGGCAGTGACGGACTAGCAGCTATCGTAAATGCGTTTGGTAGCGAGGTTTTAAATGCTGACGACACACTTAACAGAAAAGCATTAGCCCAATTAGCATTTGTTACACCTCAAAAAACCGAGCTTTTAAACAAAACTCTTTTGCCGTATATTGTAAAGCTTATAAACGCCGAGCTTGATGCGCCGCTCGTTTTGCTTGACGCGCCAACCCTTTTTGAAAGCGGCGCCGATAGCCTATGTAATGAAACAATAGTCATACTCTGTGACGAAAAAACGCGAAAGCAACGCATTATGCAGCGTGACGGCATTGACGAAGCGGCAGCCGAGCTGCGAATAAAAGCAGGAAAACCTGATGAATTTTATATAGAAAAAACAAATAATATAGTGTATAATGATTGTGAACTGTCGGTTCTTAATTTAAAAATACAAAAACTTTTAAATAAACTTTTGGAGGAATATGAAAATGTCTGATGCAGTTAAGGAACTTAAAGAAAAGCTCTTTTATGAAAAAAAGAACGGTCTTTTAAAGGTGGACGATGCGGTTCTCAGTAAAATGCAGGATTATTGCGAAGGCTACAAGGCATATCTTGATGCTGCTAAAACCGAGCGCGAGGCGGTAACAGCCGCTATTGCTTTGGCGGAGGCAAAGGGCTTTGAGCCATTTGTAATCGGTAAAAAATATAATGCAGGTGACCGAGTTTACTTTAATAACCGCGGTAAAACCGTTGCTTTTGCGGTAATCGGTAAAGATGTGGCTGACAAGGGTGTTAACATTACAGCAGCTCACGTTGACTCACCCCGTCTTGACCTTAAACCAAACCCACTTTATGAAGAGCTTGAGCTTGCCCTCTTTAAAACACACTACTACGGCGGCATCAAAAAATACCAGTGGACTGCATTGCCGCTTGCCCTTCACGGCGTATTTGCTAAAAAAGACGGCAGTGTTGTTGAGGTTAATATCGGCGAAGACGATGCTGACCCCAAGTTTGTAATCAACGATTTGTTACCCCATTTAGCAAGAGAGCAAAGCAAACGTACCCTTTCTGACGGTATCCGCGGCGAAGAGCTTAATGTTCTTATCGGCAGTATGCCCTTTAAAAGTGACGAGGGTAGCGAGCTTGTAAAGCTTAATATCTTAAAGATTTTAAACGAAAAATACGGCATTACCGAAGAGGATTTCTTGTCAGCTGAGCTTGAACTTGTTCCTGCCGCAAAGGCTTGTGACATTGGTTTTGACCGCTCACTTGTTGGTGCCTACGGTCAGGATGACCGCGTTTGCGCTTACCCCGCGCTTACCGCAATTCTTGAGGTTGAGGTACCGCAAAAAACTGCTGTTGCAATCCTTACAGACAAGGAAGAAATCGGTTCAATGGGTAACACGGGCTTGCAGTCTGATTTCTTAAGTCACGTAATTCACGATATTTGTGTGATGCAAAACTGCGATGAAACCGTTGCAATGCGTAATTCAAAGTGCCTTTCAGCCGATGTTAACGCAGGCACCGACCCCACTTTCCAAGATGTTATGGAGCGCCGCAACGCAAGCTTTTTAAATTATGGCGTTGTTGTTACAAAATACACAGGTGGCGGCGGCAAAAGCGGCACATCTGACGCGTCGGCAGAATACGTTGCCGAAATTCGCGCAATGTTAGACCGCGCAGGCATTATCTGGCAAACAGGTGAGCTTGGCCGCATTGATGCAGGCGGCGGCGGTACCGTTGCTATGTATGTTGCAAACCTTGGCATAGATGTAATTGACCTTGGTGTTCCCGTGCTTTCAATGCACGCGCCTTATGAAACCACCGCAAAGCTCGACGTATATATGTGCTACCGCGCTATGTACGAGTTTATGAAATAATGCGAAATTAGATGAATAACAAAACCTCTGCTTCAACTTTTAAAGCAGGGGTTTTAAATTTGCGTTTTTAATATAAATTTTCTCCTTTTTCGTGTTGACAAATCATATATATAAATAGTAAAATCAAAATGATATATTTTTGTTTGAAAGCTGGTGAAAATATTGGTTTTTTCAAGTCTATTTTTTCTTTATTTGTTCTTACCGCTTAATCTTGTTGTTTATTATTTTGCTAAAACAACAAAAGCAAGAAATATTGTAATGCTTATATTTTCACTTGTCTTTTACGCGTGGGGCGAGCCGCTTTATGTGTTGCTGCTGCTTTTAATGGCATTATGTGACTGGTTTATATCTCTTTATATTGAAAAACAAGCTCCGCACAGCGCAAGGGCGAAATTAGGCCTTATTATGATGGCGGTTGTTAATTTAGGGCTTTTAGGCTTTTTCAAATACGGTTCTTTTGTTTTAGAGAATATAGGCTTTATTGTTGGCAAAAATTTAGGCGCACTTGATATAATATTGCCTATCGGTATTTCTTTTTACACCTTTCAGTTAATATCTTATGTGGTGGATGTCTACCGCGGCGATGTGCCTGCACAAAAGAATTTTTCAACGCTGCTTTTGTATGTTAGTCTTTTTCATCAATGCATAGCCGGTCCTATTGTAAGATATAAAGATATTTGCGCTGAGCTTGACTCACGTCGCGCTACCGCGCAGGATGTGGCAGACGGTATATGGCGTTTTTGCTTTGGCCTTGCTAAAAAGGCTATTCTTGCAAATGCAATGGGCAATATTGCCGACACACTTCTTGTGAGCGGCGACGCTTTAAAAAGCAGCAGCGTGTTAGCGCTTTGGATTGGTGTGCTGGCTTATAGCTTGCAGATATATCTTGATTTTTCAGCCTATTCAGATATGGCTATCGGTATGGGCAGAATGATTGGCATACACTATCGCGAAAACTTTGATTACCCCTATATTTCGCGCTCGGTTACAGAGTTTTGGCGCAGGTGGCATATTTCACTCGGCAGCTTTTTCCGCGACTATGTATACATACCTTTGGGTGGCAATCGCAAGGGTAGATTGCGTACATATATAAACCTGTTTGTTGTATGGTTTTTAACGGGACTCTGGCACGGCGCGAGTTGGAACTTTGTGCTGTGGGGACTTTATTTCTTTGTGTTTATATTTATTGAAAAGGTATTTTTGTTGCGCGTGCTATCAAAAGACCGAATAGTTTCGCACATTTATCTTATACTTATTGTATATTTTGGATGGATACTTTTCCGATTTGATAATATGGGCGATATATTTACCGTTCTTCGCGGTATGTTTGCGCTTAACGGCAACGCATTCACCAATTTTGAAACCACTACACTTGTATCTTCAAATGCCTTTATTCTTGCGCTTTGCGCGGTGGTTTCTACACCAATAGTTCGCAAAATAGGCAGTCTTGTAAGATATACTTATATGGACAAAAAGGCGGTATCGGTACTTTATGCCGTTGGCAGAATAGCAATACCGTTAATACTTTTGCTGCTTTCAACCGCCGCGCTTGTGGGCGACAGCTATAACCCGTTTTTATATTTCCAATTCTAAAAAATTTTAAAATCTGACAGAAGGGAGGAATACTCAGTATGGCAATTAAAGAAACTACCGTTATAGATAAAAGTGAAGAAGAACGCAATCTTGATGATAATATGAAATTGCTTAAAAATTTGCGCACGCAGCATATAGTAGACATTAATATGCTACGCATTTTTATAGTTATTTGGATAGCGGCCGCAATACTTGCCATACTGCCTGTGTTCCGCCCATCTTATTCCGAGGTCGAAAAGCGTGACCTTAAAAAATTCCCCAAATTTTCATTTGGCGCACTCGTGTCGGGCGACTATTTTGATGAAATAAGTCTATGGTTTTCTGACACATTTCCTCTTCGCGATGGTTTTGTTGCGCTAAATACAAAAGTAACAAATGCTTTCGGTGTTAATACCGTTCAGGTACACGGCGAGGTAACACAGGGCGATGAAATCCCCGATATAACCTCGTCAGAGCAAACAGCGGCAACCGATTCATCGCAAACAGAGTCCACAACGGAGTCTGCCCCCGAGTCACAACCACAATCACAACCTGAACCCCAACCACAGCCTCAACCTGAGCCCCAGCCCCAGCTGCCAGCAGTCGAGCAGCTTGGCGCTATGCTTATTGTAGATAATGCGGCGTATGAATATTATAACTTTAATCAGGCATCAGCCGACAACTATGCCGCAACCGTAAACCGCGCGGCGCAGATACTCGAGGGTAAATCACAAGTGTATGATATGATAATACCTACAAGTATGGCAATAACTTTGCCTGAAAGCTTTAACGGCAGCACCAATTCATCTGACCAGAAAAAAGCGATTGATTATATGTATTCGTTGATATCTTCAAATGTCAGCAAAATAGATATTTACAGCACTCTTTTATCACATAAAGATGAATATATCTATTTCAGAACCGACCATCATTGGACAGCTTTGGGCGCGTATTATGCTTATCGCGATTTAATGGCGGCAAAGGGTGCAATTCCCGCCGAGCTTACCGCCTTTAAAGAGCACAGGTTTGAGGGCTTTTTAGGTTCGTTCTATGCCGAATCGGGTCAAAAGGCAAGCCTTGGCAATACGCCCGACTATGTAATGGCTTACGAGCCTACACAACTACAAAAAATACACACCTATACAAAATCGGGTGAGATTGATTACAGTATAGTATCTGACGGCAATAAGTTAAGTGCAGCCAATAAATATTTGTCATTTGTATGCGGTGACCACCCATACGGTATTATGACCAACTCCACAATAACCGATGGGTCGTCATGCCTTGTTATTAAAGAATCTTTTGGTAACGCTATGGTGGCATATCTTACTCAAAACTATCAAAATGTTTATGTGGTTGACTACCGTTATATAAATCAGGTGTTCCCCGGCACACTGCGTCAATTTGTTGATGAACGCGGTATACAGGATGTTATGTTTATTAACAATGTTTCAGCTACCCGCAGCCCCGCGCTTGTAAATGCTATGAGTGCGTTTGTAGGGCAGTAAAGGAGATTTTTATTATGAGTGAAATTATAACAACGAAGGAATTTTCAAATTATTGTCGAAAGGCGATATCCGAGGGTATAGTTTTGCTTGAACACGATGGTGCTTTACCGCTTGCCGAAAAGGAAAATATTGCTCTTTTTGGACGCGGACAGTTTGAATATCTAAAAAGCGGTAGCGGCTCGGGTGGTAGAGTAAACTGCCCTTATGTTACAAATATTTATGACGAAATTAAAAATCGCGTAACACTTGACGAAACTGTTACACAGTTTTATCGTGATTTTATTGAACAAAATCCTTTTGACAAGGGTGACGGTTGGAAGCCTTGTTTTTGTCAAAATGAAGCAGTGCCAAGCGAAGAGTTGGTGCGTGATGCCGCCGCAAATAGCGACAAAGCAATTTACATAATTTGTCGTAATGTAGGCGAGAGCTTTGACTATGAAAAGGTGGCAGGTAACTGGTATCTCTCGGAGCAAGAAGATAAAACCATAAAATTATTATCACAATACTTTAAAAATGTTATCGTTCTTTTAAATAGCGGTAATATTATGGATATGAGTTGGGTTAAAAGGTATAATATTGGCACCGTTGCATACATCTGGCAAGGTGGACAAGAGGGCGGCGCAGGTACGGTAGATGCCCTTATGGGCGACATAGCTCCCAGCGGCAGACTTACTGATACTATCGCCAAGAGTCCCGAAGATTATCCTTGTGACGATTGCTTTGGCGATCCTATTAAAAACATACATAAAGAGGATATTTTTGTAGGTTACCGCTATTTTGAAACCTTTGCGCGTGATAAAGTTTTATATCCATTCGGTTTTGGTCTTAACTATACCACCTTTACTCAAGAGGTTTTAAATGTAACCAAAGACGGCGATAGAATAAATATTTCTGTTCTTGTTAAAAATACAGGTAATTTCAGCGGTAAAGATGTTGTGCAGGTATATTTCGGCGCACCGCAGGGTGCTTTGGGCAAACCCGCACGCGAGCTTATTGCCTTTAAAAAGACCGATACTTTAGAGGTTGGTCAAACTACGGAAATAAATATCAATATCAATATTTGCGATATGGCTTGCTATGACGACTCGGGAAAAACGGGGTATCCATTTGCGTGGGTGCTTGAAAGCGGTGAATATAATATTTTTGTCGGTCAAAACGTGCGTGATGCAAAGCGGTGTTTTGCATTTATTGTAGACGAAATACGTCTTGTAAAACGGTGTGTTCAGGCATTAGCGCCCGTAGAAGAATTTGACCGTATGATAAACGCGAGCGGTAAAGTCGGTTTTGAAAAGGCACCGACAAAGCAATATGATTTAGCCGAAAGAATAAATCAAAATTTACCCGAGGCACTTGAGATAACAGGGGACAAAGATATAACCTTGCAAGATGTTAGTTCCAGCAAAAACACACTTGATGAGTTTATTGCGCAGTTTGATGTGCAAGCCCTTACCGAAATTGTTAGAGGCGAAGGCTTTGCAAGTCCAAAAGCGACGTATTCAGGCACAGCAAGTTGCTTTGCAGGTGTTACAAAAGTGTGGAACGAAAAGGGCGTACCCGTTGTAACAACCTGTGACGGACCAAGCGGTATTCGTATGGAAAGCAGTGCGCAGGCTACCTGCATACCCGTTGGCGCGCTTTTAGCGGCAGCGTGGGCACCGGAACTTTTCGAAGAAATGTATACCTGCCTTACAAAAGAAATGCAACATTATGATGTTGACGTTTTGTTAGGAGCGGGTATGAATATTCACCGTAGTGGTCTTTGCGGTAGAAACTTTGAATATTTTTCGGAAGACCCATATCTTACGGGTGTATATGCTGACAAAATTTCAAGTTATTTTACCCAAAATGGATTTTATGCTACACTCAAGCATTTTGCTGTTAATTCACAAGAGTTCAATCGTAGGGATGAAAACGAGGTTATAAGTGAACGCGCTTTGCGCGAGATTTATCTTAAACCCTTTGAAATTGCAGTAAAGGGCGGCGCGGTTAAGTCGATAATGACCTCATACAACCGTATAAACGGCATACATACATCGGGCAACTATGACCTTACCACTACCATTTTGCGTGATGATTGGGGTTATGACGGCTTTGTTATGACCGATTGGGGTACTACGATGGACGACCCTAATAATGGCACCGATACAAACGCAAATCTTGCAACTATGGTCAAAGCTCAAAATGATATATATAAGGTAAAGGGTGACTCTGCACTTTGCGAAGATGACCAGTTAGAAAGTGTTAAAAACGGATATCTGACTATTGGCGAACTGCAACGATGCGCTAAAAATCTTTTGAGTTTTACAATGCAAACCTATGCGTTCAAATCAGGCAAAAAGCAAAACGTTAACGAGCTGTCTGACGCACATGAGCGTGTGTACCATAAAAATCTTCTCGATATAGAGCTAAAAATTTGCACCGACCATTTAAAAATATATCAAAATACGCCCAGAAGACGCATACAACTCGACTTACAAGAGAGTGGTATGTATTGCGGCGAGATTTTATACAACTTAAAGGGCAACCAGTTAGAACAAAAAGATATTTTTATTTACGTTGACAACAATCAAGGAACACGTATGGTTGGTATCGTAACCGGTAAGCAAGAAAAACAGCGTTTTAGAATCTATGTTGATAAGAATTCCAGACTATATTTCCAAGATGGAATAGAGGAATTTAACCTTTATAAACTTTAATTCTAAAACGCTTGACAACTGTATTAAAAATCAATATAATATATAAGCTGCCAAAACGGCGGCTTATTTATGGAGATGTATCGAAGTGGTCGTAACGAGAACGATTCGAAATCGTTTTGTCGGTGATGAGCCGGCACGTGGGTTCGAATCCCACCATCTCCGCCAAAAATCGACAAACCTCTATCGAGGTTTGTCGATTTTACTTTTTCACTATTAACTCTTCGCTTTTTACTATTTTTTAAAGTCGATTTTGGTAAGTAATAAGTAATAGAGAATAGTGTGGAAGTATTTCGCAAGGCTTCGTCTTGCTTTTTTATTTAGCTAAAATTGTTGGAAGGAATGACAAAAGCCCGTCGTTTTCTTTGCGGTCGTAAAGGAAGGGG
>JAZUOS010000071.1:0-25482 GCA_045604765.1 Acutalibacteraceae bacterium
TCCTAAGACCGCTTGGCCTCCGACTTCCCCTGTCATTGCGAGGGAGCAACGCGACCGTGGCAATCTCAAGCAGGCGGTATAGATTGCCACACCAGTGTGCGCACTGGTTCGCAATGACAAGGTCGGACGGTAGCGCCGTAAAGTATCGCAAAAGAGAAAGATATATGAAAGCAACTGGCATTGTCAGAAGAGTGGAGGCTTGTGTTATAATAGGGCAAACCGCCTGAAACCTGCATAAACACTGGGTTTTTCGCCGGTTTGCCCTATTGAACACAAGGGTGCCAAAATAGGGTTTTCGGCGGTTTTTAGAAAGGAGGGCTTGTTTCTAAGAACACGCATCAGAAATACATACTCTGAGTAGCCAAAATTAAATATTCATACTATCACAAAGCCGGATGAGCGTTAAAGCTTGTTCGGCTTTAGTTTTCAAAAAGGTGTTGCATTATGCGGAAAAACGCAGTATAATAGAGAAAATCAATATGCGGAAATCCGCATATTACGAGAATAGGAAAAGGGTGCAACTATGAAAATGATTACAGCACAGCAAGCGGCACAAAAATGGGATACATCAACAAGGAATGTGCAGGACCTGTGTCGGAGAGGACGCGTTCCCGGTGCTCAGCGTTGGGGCGTTGCCTGGATGATTCCCGATAACGCTTCACGTCCTGCAGATGCAAGACGTAAAGAAAATAAAGCAAGTGGTAAAATCGGTAATGTACCGCTTGTTCGCAAGAGTCCGTTTTTGGACATGACCGACCTGTATAATACTCCCGGCACAGCAGATGCGGTTATAGAATCACTTGCCTATCATCCCGAAGCGCAGCAACTGTTTGCCGCAGAAATTGCCTATAGCCGCGGTGAAATTGATAAGGTTTACGAGCACGCCACCTATTTTTTGCAGCAGCACAGCGGCTTTTATGCCACACTTTCCGGCGGTATGCTTTTAGGATTGGTTGCTATGTGGAAGGGGGATGTGAGGCTTTGGCAGGAGGCAAAAAAGCATATGTACGAGGCGCCGTGGAAGGATGAAAACGATCGTGATATTATCTTGCTTTCCATTGCCTCCACAGATCTTTCCATCCGAAATACCAAGGATTTCCCAGACTGGTTTTATCGAGGACGCTTTGAGCACCTGCCTACCGATGCGCACCCTGCAGCACGAGTGTTTTATATAAAATATCTATTGGTATTTGCTCAAGAACTTGCGGCAGGACGCTTTCATTTGGAAGATGTAACAGGTCTTGGTCTTATGCGTTCCCATCCCTTTATTATGGAGCCGATGATCGCACAGGCGACAGCCGAGAAAACCGTAATGTCCGAAATCTATCTGAGACTATTGTGCTCGATCACCTATCATCAAACGGGTGATGATACCAATGCCGCTTTTCATTTAGACAGAGCAATTAACCTCTGCCTCGCAGACGGGCTATACGGCCCGCTTGTTGAGCACCGCCGACAACTTGGTCTATTCTTGGATGAAAGGCTTCTTTTAATTGACCCTGATGCCGCTAAAAAGGTCAAGGAGCTTCATAAGGTTTTACATGAAGGCTGGGTTAAACTCCATAATGCTGTCACCGAGAACAACATCACTTCAAAGCTTTCTGACCGCGAGCGTGAGATTGCGCGTCTGGCAGCCTTCAATCTGTCCGACGAACAAATAGCCAACCACCTGCATATATCAAAATCTACTGTTAAATCTATGATACAAACAGCGCGAAACAAGACAGGAATCATTGACCGAAGTGAGTTCGGCGCTTACATATAAATCATTCTTTTTTCGCCTTTTCGGTAGGATGTTTTTTTAGAATAAATCCTTTATACTGTTATTGTAAGCAGTGTAAAGGATTTTTCTTTTGCAAAGGAGGGTGCCATGGTTAAGTTAGGTACACCCCAAAAAGAGGGTGATCTTTATAAAAGAATAACTATTGGACAGCACATCTTCGAACTCAGATATGGCTATTATACCGAATCGGACAGAGCTTTCGGTGAGCCGGCTGTCATCTTTCCGGAGCTTTCAGAGGAAAAGCTATATAATGAGGTCGGCTACCGAATTGTTACAGCCGTTCAAGATCCTTGTGAGTTTTACGAAGCTTCGGGGCGAAAAACAAAAGATGAAAGCTGCATAGGGTGCATTCATTATTCACCCCCCAGCGATGATATAGGGATATGTAAATGTATACATAATATGAAATAAAGGATGACAAAGGAGGTGCAACATGGGCTTTTTAGAGAGGGCAATCAGACGAGGTGTAAGTGATGCTGTCGGCAAAGCCGTAGGTAATGCAGTTCGTCAGGCGGTTGAACCCGCAGCAACCAATCTTGTAAATCAGGCAACTCAGTCTATCGACAAAGCAACTCAAAATTCACAGCAACAGACACAGCGTTCTACAGGTCTTGAAGGGGCTATGTCAAACCTTGAAAGCAAACTGCAAGGATATGCCACCGAAGCGGCAAAGAATACAAAGGTTTGTCCTAACTGTGGCAAACCAAACGGTGCGGACAAGAAATTCTGTGCCGACTGCGGTACTAAGCTACCCGAACAGACACTTGCAGAAGGCGCTGTATGCGTGAACTGTGGCACACAGAACAACATAGGCACGAAGTTCTGCCAGAACTGCGGTGCAAAGCTTCCTGCAACTATTCAGGAAGAACAAGCCAAAGCCGAGCGTGATGCGGCAATTATGGCAGAATGGGATGAAAAACTTCCGCAGTATCCCAAATGGAACTGCGGTGGCGCAAACTTTGAAATTAACGAATACGAGGTCGGCTTCTATGGGTTCTCTGCGGATTTTGCAGGTAATCATTTAGCCGCCAGTCAGGCAGTTGAAAACTACAGGCAGTTGCTTTTACAAAACGGATTCCGTCAGGCAGGTCAGTATCCGAGTATGAATCATCTGTATAAGATGATCGGTGGTGTTTGTTATCACGTAGATACCGAGCATTGTTTCGAGGGTGATCCCGACTGTCCTAATATTGGTTTTGATAAATCAGAGCCTTACGGTGGTTTCAACTATGTCAAACCCGAACCTAAGAAAGCCACAAGTTTGAAAGACTTGTTTGGACTTTAATAAATTGAAAAAGGGGGAACAACACCATGAAGAAATTATTAGCAATTTTTATTGCGGTCATGATGCTGCTCTCACTAGCAGCGTGTGGGTTAAACGGTGAAATTCAAGGCGGCATTGACCGCGGCGGAGAATCACAGGTTGAAAACCAAGATTCCGACGGCAACAATGAAGAAAATAACGCACCGAAAACAGATAAATCAAGAACACTTGATTTGTATAAGGAATATTTCAGCGGCCCTTATACTCTGCGAGTGGAAAACTATGTAAAGGATTTCCGAGATCCTGATACCAAGACATTAAGCAGCAAAACACTCAATGTTGTAGACGGCTCTAAATCCTACTCTGAAACTACAAGTTCACCCGATTTTGAATTGAGTACAGCGACAGTAGTTATAGATGATTACAAATACACTCTTTACCATACTACAAAGATGATTGTTCGTTCTGCTGTTAGCAGTAAGAAAACCGGCAACGTGATAGTAATGCATGATGAAGCATTCTATAACGATATGCTCGGTGATGTGGAAGAAAAAGAAATTTTCGGCGAAAAGTACGAATGTGAAAAATTCTCTTCTTCGGGAACAAAGATTACATACTGTTATAAGGGTGATGAACTCAAATACATAATCGCAGATAGTGGCGGTGTGGATATTATTTTCGGAGTTGTGGAATTGACGAAAGGTGCGGATAGCACTTACTTTGAACTTCCCGAAGACTATGAAAAGAACTACTAAAGGAGGAGGTTGACGATATGGCAAGATTTTGTACCGAGTGCGGAAAAGAAATCGCTGACGGCGTTGCATTCTGCACCGAATGCGGCACAAAGTTTGAAGCAAACGAGCCAAAGCTTGTATCTGCTCCGCCTCCCGTTACACAGTCGCCTGTGGCTCAGGTGAATACGCAGCCGAGCTATTCGCCACCTGTTGCGGATAATCAGAACAAGGTAATATCAACAGGACTTTACATAGGCCTTATGATATTGTTCGCAGTACCTATCATTGGTTTTATTGCATGTATCATAATGGCTTTTACGGCAAAAAACAAAAATATTAAAAACTATGCACGTGCAACGCTTATTTGGATGATTATAGCGTTTGTGCTGTTAGCAATTCTAATCGCCATTGTGTCTGTATTAGCGAATACTCTTACCAATTACATAAATCAAATGACGGACGGACAATTTGGCGGGCTCGGAGATTTCTTCGGACAATTTAATGAAATTAAGGATTCGATGAACGAATTGAACGGTATCACAGAACAGTTTGGAAACGGCGACCTAAGTGGTCTGCCGTTAGAGTAAAAAAGAATTGGAGGAAATAACTATGGCATTCTGTGGAAAATGTGGAACTAAAGTTGAAGAAGGTATTAAATTCTGCTCTAACTGTGGCGAGGCTATCGGTGCTCCTGCACCTGAACAACAGGCTCAGCAGGCACCTCCCGTAGCAGAACGACCTGCAGCAAATCAGAACGACTTTTCGGCAAAGGTAGCGGCACTTAATAATACCGCCGATACTACTGCTGACTACGATGCAAACGATATATCACAAAATAAGGCAATGGGTATTTTAGCGTACTTCGGCCCGCTGTGCTTTATCCCGATGTTTGCAGCAAAGGGCTCAAAATTTGCCCGCTTCCATGCTAATCAGGGCTTAGTTCTTCTGATTGCCTGCGTAGCATGGTCTATTGCATCAAGTATACTTAATTCAATTATTCTTGCGATTTCTTGGAGATTGTATTTCATCACCAGTATTATTAGCCTGTTATCGATTGTCTTTGCGATTCTTGCCATCATTGGTATTATCAACGCCGCAAATGGCAAGGCAAAGGAACTCCCGATAATCGGAAAAATCAAAATTTTGAAATAATCCTATAAACCAAAAAGGCGGTGACCGTAAGTGTCATCGCCTTTCTCCTTTGCTTAAATTTTATAATAAAAACATTTGGAAAATCTGCTCATAATTTCTACAAAAAGTGTGATACTAATATCACATTAAAATTGTAAAAGAGGAGATTTATATATGAAAGCAACAGGTATTGTGAGAAGAATAGAGGAATGTGTTATAATAGGACAAAAGTCGAAAAAACCGCATAAACACTAGGGTTTTCGCTGATTTTTGTCCAACCCAATTTGCACAAAATCCGGTCAAAATCGGTTTTTAGATCAAAAAGCGGGGTGTAGCCTACATATTACAATGCCGGATGAGCGATATGTTCATCCGGATTTTTATATATCGATAGCAAAATTATTACAATGAAAATAAAACTTTTTGTCCCAAATATATTGACTTTTGTCCCAAGTTTGCATATACTATATATTAGTTGGAGGTGCTATATATGAAAAAGCAAAATGTTTTAAATTTAATAAAGTACCATGTTGAAAAAAATGAGAATTCTTTTAGAAACGAAGCTATAAATATAGCTCGGTATTTTGACAGTATCGGTGATGAGCAATTGGCAGAGTACATCATGGGATTAATTGCAGAATCCAATATGTATACTCCTCAAAGCAGTGATTTTGAAAGCGACTTCTTGAAGCAAATAGATACTCGTATAATGGATCCTCTAAATCTCCCTACCGACATTTCAGAAGACATTAAGGGAATAATTAATGCGGTTAATCATAATGTTGGGATCAATAAGTTTTTATTTGAAGGGTTACCTGGCAGCGGAAAAACCGAGGCAGCAAAACATGTTGCACGTTTGTTGAATAGAACTTTGTTTTGCGTTGATTTTGATAATTTGATCGATAGTAAGTTAGGGCAGACAAACAAAAACATTTCATCCGTATTTAATGAAATAAATATGATACCACATGCAAATAAAGTGGTTATCTTGTTTGATGAGATTGATGTTATTGCACTGGATAGAATTAATTCTAACGATGTTAGAGAAATGGGTCGTGTTACATCAACGATCTTAAGAGAACTTGATAGATTGACCGACTTGAACAAAGAGATAGTTATTATTGCCACAACTAATTTGTTTTCAAATTTCGATAAAGCTTTGATTAGACGTTTTGATGCAGTTATCAACTTTAATAGGTATAGCAAAGAAGATTTAATTGAAGTAGCAGAGTTTTATTTCTCCTCGTTTGTTAAGAATTTTAAAGGAATATCCAAAGATATCCGATTGTTCAGAAAAATTCTAACTGTTGCGGAAGAACTTCCTTATCCTGGAGAGTTAAAAAATATCATTAAAACATCGTTGGCGTTTAGTGATGTTAACCTAGAACACGATTATCTAAAGCGACTATATAATAATCTGATTGGCGAATTAGAAAAAACAGACATTAGCGAGCTCTATGATATGGGCTTCACTGTAAGAGAAATTGAAAAATTAAAGGGAGAGTCTAAAAGTTCAGTTTCTCGGAAATTGAACAAGGAGGATGAACAGAATGAATAATATGCTTGAGCTAAAAGGCAAGCGATTTGTCCAAGCATCAAAAAAACCTGGTCGGAACGGCGCTTCTATGAATAGTAAATCCATTGTTACAATGGAACAGCTACTTCGACTGGCGGCAAAATTACAACAAATTAAAAAGTTTTGGGAAGAAGAACAAAAACCATTTCAAGGAGTTTTAATCAGCGTTTACTACAATAAGATAATTGCAAAATCAAATCGTATTGCCGGATTGTTTAGGGGCAAGGATTCGAATTTGGCGATAGTTGGTGCAAAGTTTAATAATGAAAAGACAAAGCATATAATCACATATTTTTTAGATTCTTGCGATCTCGATCAAACAATAAATTTAATCTTAATTGCAAACGAAATTGTTCGTTCTCTATTTAAGGACGGAATTACTAAAGCAGTGTTTGATGATAGCAAAGATTTGTTTAATAAGATTAACACAAAGACACACCATATGTCTAAATCGACATTTAGGCAAATAATTGCAGATGTTTCTTACATTGAAGATTTCGAGGTGGAAAAAGCCCCGCAACAATTTAAAGAAAGCATTATCACTCTTTATGATACAAAAATGGATACTCAGCTTTTGTTCAAAAAAATCGGCATTGATATTCTCTCAAGTCGTATTTTAGATAGCAGAACTGTGTTTTTGGATGAAAATCAAGCCAAACTTCTATATGAGAAGGCGCCATATCTTGTTTCCATGGCAACAGAAAACTTATTGGATTTATCTCCTAAAGATTTTATAAGCAGTTATGATGACGGGATGATTCATATTCCAAGTCCTTCGATTGAACCAACAATCGGGGTAATTGACACTTTGTTTGATACCGGGGTATATTTCCATGAGTGGGTCGAGTATCACGACATGGTTGATGACAATATTCCAAAGACATCAAAAGATTATCGCCATGGAACTGCAGTCTCATCAATAATCGTTGATGGGGCACGCTTAAATCCTTGGCTAAATGATGGATGCGGAAGATTTCAGGTTCGTCATTTTGGGGTTGCAACCGCTTCACACTTTTCTTCATTCACTATAATTAAACAGATTAAAAGAATCATTGTAGAAAACAAAGATATAAAAGTCTGGAATATTTCTCTTGGTAGTGACAAAGAAGTTAACGATAATTTTATATCCGCTGAAGCAGCCATCCTGGATCAGATACAATATGAAAACGACGTGATTTTTGTAGTTGCTGGTACTAATAAACCTAATGATAACGTTGTAAAGATTGGTTCTCCTGCAGATTCGATAAATAGTATGGTGGTGAACTCGGTTACAAAAAGTGGATTGTCAACGAAGTATTCCCGAAAAGGATTGGCTCTTTCGTTCTTTGCGAAACCGGATGTGAGTTACTATGGCGGAAGCGAAGAGGAATACATTAGGGTATGTGAACCTTTGGGGGCAGCCAGTGTTGCTGGAACCTCATATGCAGCTCCTTGGATTGCTCGAAAATTAGCATATCTTATTAATGTTTTAGGCTTTAATAGAGAAATTGCTAAAGCAATGATTATTGATTCTGCACGAG
Source organism: Acutalibacteraceae bacterium (assembly GCA_045604765.1). Lineage (GTDB taxonomy): Bacteria > Bacillota > Clostridia > Oscillospirales > Acutalibacteraceae > UBA737. Next base: position 8,009 of record JAZUOS010000071.1, read on the forward strand.
CTTGGAATGAGGCTCCTACGCCTGAAGAAGTTGCTCTGTATGGTCATGGTATAGTCCCGATAAAAATCAATGATATCGTTCAGACAGACGATGATGAAATAAAATTTGTTGTCACGGATATAAGCGAGAAGTGGAATACATATAATTATGATTTCCCCGTCCCTATGCAAGATGACAAATACCCATATGTGGCAAGAGCTACTATGTGCTACTTTCCTGTATGCGATCGAACACAAGGCGTTGATTATACCAACACAGAGTTAAACTTGCATTTTGGTAGAATCAAAGACAATGGCAAATTGTACGAAATCAACGATGATAAACAAAATCCTGACGAAGATGAAGGCGGTGCGAGAATTTATATTCTTGAAGGTGAAGCAAGAGAAAAATTTAGGAAATGGGATAATGTAAAATATATTTGCGAAAAACCAACCAAGGATAAACAAGCAAAAAAGTCATACAAAAACAAAAACTGGGGTATGGAAGTTAAGACAAATAATAGGTTGGACCCCAGGGATGGAATCGGACTTCGTTTTGGTGTGGTTGTAACGTTGAAGGAGATTAATGGTGTGAACCGAATCGATGAGTTTATTCGGAATTGTCATTTGAATGGTTGGTTAGTTAACACTATCGATATCCAGAATCGCATTGATATTCATGAGAAGGTTAACGAAGAAATCGAATTTACCTAATCTTGATTCTATTAGTGCGACTCGAATGAAAATATATCGTAAGCTCACCGTGAATGGTATCTATTTTGGTTTTTCGGTGAGCTTATGATGAATTAATGTGGCCGTGTGCATTATGACACTTTGCATGATTGGAGAATATATGGAACCGGAACTTTTTCTTTTAGAAATGGCAGAATCAGATAAGTGCCAGGAAATTATGTATAAACGATTATCAATTCACATGTATATCGGGTTATATTATTCTATGAAACCTGAGAGAGGGTGCATAGATCCTTTTATGATTCCGTTCAGAGATTATGTTAAAGAACAAATCCAAGCTAAGAATATTGATATTGATTGCCTCATAAATTATATGATTGACAATGATGAGTCGCATTGTGCACTTTTTCTAACAACAACGTTATTTACACCTAAAAAAGGTCTTACATCCTTAAATTATGCTGGTGCCATAGCAGAACATAAAATCATATCACCATTTGTTGATTTAATTGATATGGATATAGTTGGGTTGATTGTTGTTTCATTCGTTTTTGACAACATCTATCCAAGGAATATAGATATTAGTGATATCATTGGGAAAGAAATTTTTGCCTATACAACCAATCAATACAAATTGACAAAAGTGAACGGGGCTACTTTTAAAAGAGATGGTCTAATCTTTGATGGAAAAGGTTATTATTATAATTATTTCACTAATAAAACAATGATCGATCAATATGATCGCATGGCGGGATTCGCGAAAATAATAACGGACGAAGCTGATAATTGTGATATACTATATCGTTTAGATGAACGGCTTTCGGTTCCAGAAACCGAATATGCTGATTATACCGGCGTAGCATATGCAAAATATCGCGGACCACAATTTGATTTTTCTAATAATGCTCTTGAAACTAAGAAAACTATCATTGTTCACTATGATGAAGCAACTTTGAACAAATTACTTATGGTGATAAAGCAAGATGTGGATCAAAATACGGGAGAAGATTTTTTACATATAGAGATAGAAACCTTGCCACAAGTAAAAAGCAGTATCAAAAATGTAATTACCACCTTTTTGCATGGTATGTATTATCCGAAAATTGATAAGTTTAAACATATAGACTATACTAAAAATCAATATGATGGAGAAGTGTATTTAAAAAAATATACAGATAGCCAAAATGGTCTGCCAATAGATCAGTACACAGAAATGCGAGATTTGCATTATAAAATTTGGTGTATTGAAAATGGTATATTTACTAAAGAAATGTGGTATAAGCTAATGATAATATCTTTGCCTGCTTTGTATCAAGGTTTACTGAACGAAATTTTAGAATGATTGTTTATGTCTTAAATATATTTATCAATATCCGCTAAAAGAGCATATATGTTTTGAGAAGCACTGTAGAAATACAGTGCTTTGCTTTGAGTAGAGAAAAATTAAAATTTATGATATAATATTTAAAAATAATGAGATATTTCCTGCCAAAACCGTAGTATATAGTTGAGGCAGAAAGGATGGTGAGCAGTTTGGACGATAGGAAAATAATTGAATTGTTCTTTGAGCGCTCAGAGCAGGCAATCATTGAACTATCGAATAAATATGGCTCAGTTTGCTCAAAGGTTGCTTTTAATATACTTAACAATACACAAGATACGGAAGAATGTGTAAACGATGCTTATCTTGGAACGTGGAATACAATACCGCCTCAAAATCCAAACCCCTTATTAAGCTATGTTTGCAGAATAGTTCGTAATCTTGCTATTAAGAAGTATCACACAAATACGGCGGCAAAGAGAAACAGTATCTATGATGTAGCATTAGATGAACTTGAAAACTGTTTCCCTTCCTCTGTGTCGGTGGAAGATGAGTTCAATGCGATTGAAACCGCACAAATCATTGATAAGTTTCTCGAAACTCTCGATCAGGAAAACAGAATTATGTTTGTTCGCCGTTATTGGAATTCGGACTCTATTGATGATCTTGCCAAGCTCTTTCATACAAGCAACCACAACATATCGGTTCGGCTTTCTCGCACAAGAGAAAAGCTGAAGAAACATCTTATTAAGGAAGGAGTATCTCTATGAAAAGGAAAAAGATTTCCGAAACGATTGAGAATATCAATCCTAAGTATATAGACGAAGCTACCGGATATACGGGGGTAGCCAAAAGCACTCCTAAAAAAGTTTGGTACAAATGGGTGGCAGTAGCAGCGTGTTTTGCTCTTGTCCTCGCAATAGTTTTCCCATTTGCTAAAGATTGGTTTATATCACCTGACCAAAAAGATATTGTAGATGCAGTTGTTCTGATTGAATATGATGATTCTTATTTGGAAATTATCGAAGATGCTAAAACAATTAAGAAGTTCGGTTTACCAAGCGAGATCACAGAGGATATTATTGGAAATCACATCGTGTATTTGCAAAAGGCTGTTCCTGAAGCAGAGTATAGTAATTATGTGGTAGCAGATGAAATGACCAATATCGAATTATTTGAATATAAACCTGCACCATACAAAGCAGTTAGAATTCTCAAAGATGGCGACACCTATTATTATGCGTGGTTTTGCAATTATTTAGTAGAAAACAATGAATCGCTACCAATTCAAACGGCTTTTGAGGTGTACGGAATTGATGATGCAACTGATATTGTCAGCATAACTCCAGTCAAAACGGATAATTATTGGAAGGCAAATGGAAAGGCAATTACAGACACCGCTGCCATTTCTGATTTTTATACGGAAATTTCAAAATTATCAGCTTTTAGTTTTGACGAGTATCACGAAATAGTCTTTGCTGATGATTTGAAAGAAGCAGAAGATGCAGGTAGAGGAGATATAGGCTCTGAGGTATATGCTCGTGTGGCAGATGACAGAAAAGATATTGTTATCGAAACAAAAGACGGGTTACGATTTGCTATACAGTATTACCCTTCATACGGATGGATCAATATAACAAAAACATTGTCTTACTATCAAATGTCACCTGAAATTAAAGAATGGTTTGAAGTTAATATCAAGTAAATATAATCGAGCAAAGGCATCGCTTCGGCGGTGCCTTTGCTTATGCCTATATGGTGCCTATTCTTTGCTTATTTTTTGCCTATAAAAAGACGATTCTTTGCCGATGACATTGGGATATGAATTATATATAATAGTTACCGTGGGAAAATATAATTTGAAAAATTTTTAAAAAGCGACTATATTTTGAATTTTTCGGTTGTGTTTATATTATGAAGGGATAAATTAAAGGTAGGATAGGCTATGTATAAAGCAGAGTACTATGATTTTTCGGGAAAAGAAGGAAAAAGAATTAAAGAAGATTTGAAAAATTGGGGTTTTCATCATTTAACGATATCTAGTTTGCCGGCAGATTTCTTTCGGATGAGCAAAAGCCAGTTAGAAAAACTTTTCGAGCATGCTTCTGATGCGTTTATTGCTCGCATGTATGATATTCCGGAATATCAAGTTGAAAATCGCCGGAGAGATTTTGGTATCAAACAATTAATGAACACTTTGAACAGAATGGAACGCGAAGATGAGACGGTGTCAATCTTCAAACAAATTCTGAGAATCGTGTCAAATGAGTATAATAATGGCAATATTCCACATACTAACTCCACACCATTAAAGAGAGAAAAGGAGTTTTTATATATGAAAGCGACAGGTATTGTCCGGAGAATCGACGATTTAGGCAGGGTTGTTATCCCAAAAGAAATAAGAAGAACAATGAGAATACGCGAGGGGGACCCTTTGGAAATTTTTACCAGCGGTGACGGTGAGGTTATTTTCAAAAAATATTCGCCTATGGGCGAGATGGCGAGCTTTTCGGCAGATTATGTGTCAGCTGTTGCCGAGGCGACAAAGCTGGCTGTTATTATTTGTGATCGCGACCGCTGTATTGCGGCTGCCGGTGCGCCAAAGAAAGATTTGCTGGAAAAATCGGTAAGCGGCGACCTTGAAAAAATTTGCGAGGAACGCAAAATCTATACAAACGAAAACAATACCGTTTATGCGCTTGAGGGCTGCGACCGCAAAATTTGCATAGCGGCTCCTATTATATCGGCGGGCGATATTACGGGCAGTATAGTGTTGCTTGAAAATGACGGGTGTAATTCACCGACTGACACCGATATAAAGCTTTGCGAAGTGGCTGCGCGTTTTTTGGGCTCAAGGATAGAATAATGCACAATTCACAATTAAATAAAAACATAAACCTCTGCTTTAATTTAAAGCAGAGGTTTAATAATTTCTTACAATATGTTATTGCATATTCTCCTGAATATACTCTACAACCTGACCTACGGTCTTAAGGCTTTCGATTTTTTCATCAGGAATTTCTATTTCAAACTCGTCTTCAATAGACATAAGCATTTCAACAACATCAAGGCTATCAGCGCCGAGATCTTCTTGGATATCGGTTTCCATTGTGATGCTGTTTGCGTCAGCGTCAAGCTGCTCTGCCAAAATCTTTTTCATTTTTTCAAATACCATAATAGTGTCCTCCATATCAGGCTAAATGTCGCCGAAATTTTTAAAAAGTTTTTCTTATATAAAAATAATATGTGTATTTGGCTCTTTTGTCAATAGTTTTTTGCAAATTTTAGACTTAAAAAACCGAAATACATATTGCAATTCGGTTGCTATTTTGATAAAATTATATTGGAAAAATATTATAGTGGAGGTTGATTAAATGAAAGCTATAATCAACGGTAAAATCATTTTAAAAGACCGCGTTGTTGAGAATATGGCGCTGCTTTACAGCGATGTAATTGAAGGCGTTGTAATGGCTGACCAAATCCCTGCCGATGCAGAGGTTATTGATGCGGACGGCGGCTACGTATCCCCCGGTCTTATCGACATTCACATTCACGGTTATCTTTCTAAAGACGTTTGCGACGGCGAGGATGACAGCATTCGCACAATAGCAGGCGGTATTGTTAAAAACGGTGTAACCGGATTTTTGCCAACTACTATGACTGTAGATATGGCGGTTATCCGCAAAGCGCTTGAGGTTTGCCGCGAGTTAAAAGAAGAAAGCAAAACCTGGGCAGGCTCCCAAATTCTTGGCTGCCACGCTGAAGGTCCGTTTATCAGTGAGAGCAAAAAAGGTGCGCAAGACCCCAAATACATACTAAAGCCCGACGCTGCTTTTGTTAAGGAATATGCTGATATAATCAAGATTATTACATTAGCGCCCGAATGTGATACTAAAGATTTTGCCGCTATTCGTGAAATTGCTCGCGATACCGACGTTGTAATCTCGATGGGTCACACATCGGCTGACTATGACACCGCTATGGCAAGCACAAACGTTGGTGTTAAGCACGTAACTCACCTCTTTAACGCTATGACACCACTCGCTCACAGAGCGCCGGGTGTTGTAACAGCCGCATTTAACAGCGACGTTACTTGTGAAGTAATTGTTGATACCTTCCACGTAAATGCTTGCTTCTATGATTTGCTTTATAAGATTAAGGGTAGAAAGCTCTGCTTTATTACCGACTGCTTGCCTGCAGGCGGCCTACCTTATGGCGAATATACTTTGGGCGGCACAAAAATTATCTATAACGATATTGTATGTCGACTCGAAGACGGCACCGTTGCAGGTAGTGTGTTGCCACTAAACCAAGGTGTATGGAACGTTTACACCAACTCTAATATTCCGCTTAACGAGTGTGTAAACGGTGCAACACTTAACCCTGCTACTGCAATCGGCGTTGCCGACCGCAAGGGCTCACTTGACGTAGGTAAAGATGCTGACATCATTATTACCGATGACAGCTTTAATGTATTAAAAACGATTATTGGAGGAGAGGTAAGATATGAATCTTAAAGTAAATGCTAAGCTTGACCCAAAATTTACCCCAATGTCTATCGTTTGCCGCGAAATGCGTGAGGCAACCAAGGACGACGGACAGGACATTGTTATCGCTGTAGAGCGTAACAAAGGCTACACCACTACCTACAAAACCCGTATTTTCAAAGACGGTACCGGCAAAGACGCCGAAAACTTTGCATTTGTAGAGCGTATTGTTAAAACTCTTTTGTGGGTTGCAGGCGGTTACAAAATTATTATTGCAGGCAGCGATGTAGTAGCCAAAAAGATTAAAGAGGCTTACAGCTACGGCGGAGCAAGGGATTTTGATGTTAAGTTTATGGAACGTGTTTATGAAGAAAAGTTTAGCGTTTCTAGCGTTGCTCTCGCTGACGCACCAAAAGATAAGTCTTCTGCTTCTCCGGTAGGTCGTCATCTTGATGGTTGCCGTATCGGTTTTGACGCAGGCGGCTCTGACCGTAAGGTTAGCGCAGTTATCGACGGCGAAAGCGTTTACTCTGAAGAGGTTGTTTGGTTCCCAAAAACCAACTCTGACCCAGATTACCACTACCAAGGCATACTTGAAGCTATGAAGACCGCTGCTTCTAAAATGCCACGCGTTGACGCTATTGGTGTTTCAAGTGCCGGCGTTTACGTTGATAATCGTATAATGGTAGCTTCCCTTTTCCTTAAGGTTAACGACGAAGACTTTGAGAAAAAGGTTAAGAATATGTACATCGACGTTGCACGTGAAATCGGCGAAAATATTCCGATCGAGGTTGCAAACGACGGTGACGTTACAGCGCTTGCAGGTGCTATGAACCTAAATGACAATTCAGTTCTTGGTATCGCTATGGGTACTAGTGAGGCTGCTGGTTACGTTGACCCACAGGGCAATATTACCGGCTGGCTTAACGAGCTTGCATTTGCGCCTGTTGACTTCTGCACCGAGGCTATGGTTGACGAATGGTCTGGCGACTATGGTTGCGGCGTTAAGTACTTCTCACAAGACGGCGTAATTAAGTTAGCCCCTTATGCTGGTATTGAGCTTGACGAAAGCCTTTCACCCGCTGAAAAGCTTAAGGTTGTTCAAAACCTTATGAAAGAGGGCGACGAAAGAGCCGCAGCTATTTACGATACAATCGGCGCTTACTTTGGTTATGCAATCGCTTATTACAGTGAGTTCTATGATATTAAGCACGTGCTTATTATGGGCCGTGTAACCAGTGGTAAGGGCGGGGAGATTCTTCTTGAGCGCGCACAGGAAGTTCTTGATAAAGAATTCCCCGAATTAGCTCAGAAAATTAACCTTAACATTCCTGATGAAAACGCACGCCGTGTTGGTCAGTCAGTTGCAGCTGCAAGCTTGCCAAAACTTAACTAATAACAGATTATAATTAAAACCGAGCAGAAAATTCTGCTCGGTTTTTTATTTTACTAAATTTTCATAATTCCTTTTTATTACCTCTTCGCCGCGCCAGGTGTATGGGCGGTTTACGGTATCTTCGTCCGGTAAATATTCGTTACGATAGCCGTTTATAAACTCATTTATATCGGTTGTTTGCGCGTTTTTGTTCATAGGGCAAGCATTTTGGCATATATCACAGCCCCATAAAATATTATTTTGTTTTAATTTTTTTAGCTCGCTGTCGTCGAGCTTCTTTTTTTGGCTTAAATTTGATAAGCATTTTGTTTTATCAAGTCTTACGGGGCAAACGGTTTTGCACTTACCGCAATGAATGCACTCGTTATATTTGTTTTCGCAGTCAATTTGTAAATCGGTAACAATTTCTCCCAAAAACACAAAGCTTCCGTACTCTTTTGTAATAAGCAGTCCGTTATCACCTTTTACGCCTAGTCCCGATACGGCGGCAGTATGTACCTCTGGTATGGGTGAATTATCACAAAAATGCTCAAACTCGTTTTGTGGACATTTTTCTTTAAGTTTTTTGCAAGCCGCCGATAACATCTCGCCGCAAACGGTATGGTAATCGGGTATTGCGGCATAGCGACTTAAAAATTTTGGTGTTTCGTCTTTTATTTTATATGGAAAAGCACACATTATTATAGTTTTACTTTTTTTTGGTAATCTATCTTTTGCGCGGCAGTCAATTAAATGTTTTTTTACATCGCTAAAAGCGCAAAAACCGACATTTTTAATGCCTGTTTCGCTTAAAATGTCGGTAATTGTCGTTTTAATCATTTTCTTACACCCTCAAAAAATTCGGTAAGTATTTTTTTGCACTCATCTTCTTTTATGCCTCCATAAACTGTAGTGCCTGCGGCAAACGGCAAAGCAGCAATATTTGTAACCGAATCCATACATCCCATACTTAAATCATACGCGCCAAAAACAACCTCGCGGATTCGAGCATTAACAATTGCACCCGCGCACATAGGGCAAGGCTCAAGCGTGACATATATTGTGCAACCGTCAAGCCGCCAATCGCCCAAGGTGTTGCAGGCAGCATTTATGGCTTCAGTTTCGGCGTGAGAGAGCGCGTTGCGCTTTTGTTCGCGCATATTGTAGCCCTCACCTATAATTTTGCCGTCTTTAACAACAACCGCGCCAATCGGCACTTCGCCCTCGGCGGCGGGTTTTTTTGCAAGTTCTATTGCTCTTGTCATAAAACGGCTGTCCATTAAAAATTTCTCCTAAATCACAAAATATGATAAAGACTGTAAAACATTAAACACAATAAATAAAATTATTGCCCAAGAGGTGAAAAACCAACTGTATTTTTGCTTTTTTGTGAGGGAATCATCAGGTTTTTCAAGGCTATAATCTTCGTCAGTATTCTTTGCAAACAGTAAAGCGCCAAAAATTGCGGCAAGCATAACAACTACAAGATATATTAAATACAAAATATTTTGCATATTGGCGGACATTACATTTTCTAAATAACTTAATATTACCGAAATTGCATTGTTTGCGCCGTGAACTAAAACACATATCCATATACTGCCTGTTTTTATATAGATATATCCTAAAATAAGACCAACCATTGTGGCAAAGGGTATTTGCTCAAAATTGCCGTGCATTATACCAAAAATTAAAGACGATGTTATTATTGCAAAGCCTTCGCCATATTTTTTTAGAAGCCCTAACACAATGCCTCGACAAGCAAATTCCTCCACCAAAGCGGGAACAATAGCCGTAGCTATAAATGTAAGCAAAAAGCCGAATACTCCGCTTGGATTATCGTTTCTCGGAACCTCGTATTCACCAATTCCAAACATTTGAAATACGCTCTCGGCATAATTCATTGCTATATTAGCAAACGAGCAAAAACCTATACCAAAAAGCAAAAATGGTAACGCCGTACCTTTTTTTGCCCTGCCGAATTGCACGGTTTGGTCAATGCGAACGCCAAAAGCCTTTGCCGCAATAGTAAACGGCAATAAAAACATAAGGCAAGAAATAATTATTTGCAAAATTTGTTGTATAGCAGGATTTTGTGAAAGGGTAATTGCCTCACTTTGCGTCATACCGAAAATTTTGGTAGTAAAAAACAAATAGAAATATGACCAAATATAGCTGATTAACGACAAAAATATGCAAGGAATACCTACCGCAAGAGCTATGCGGCGAATATCGCGCTTTTTGCGGTATTCTTCGGGTATAAAGCCATAAGGATTTTGAGGCGCTACATAAATTTGCTGTTGCGGCGCCACGTATTCTTCGTTTTGCAGTTGTGTATTAAAATTGTTGTTTTCTTCTAACATAGAAATACTCCTTTTATTGTAGAGTGATTTCCTCAAAACCTTAAATTATTTTTTTGGGCGGATAAAAATCCGCCCAATTAAATTTTATTCTTCGCTCTCCACTGCGCCTGCGTCAGCATCGGCAGCTTCGGGGGTGTCGTTTACCTCGGCTTCGTCGTGCTCGGCCTTTGCAACCGACAATATTCTCTCACCCTCAGCAACACGCATTACCCTTACACCCTTTGCAGGACGGGCAAATTCTGAAATAGTGTCACCGAATATACGAATAACTATACCGTTTGAAGCAATCATAATGATGTCTTCATTTTGCTCTATTGGAAGAACTGCGGCAACGTCGCCGTATTTTTCTACCTTGTAGTTGGTAAGACCCTTACCGCCACGTGATTGTAAACGATAGTGAGAAATTGAGCTGATACGACCGTAACCCGTTTCGGTAACGGTGAGGATTCGTGTATCCTCTTTACAAAGGGCCATATCTACAACAATATCATCCTCTGCCATATTTATAGCCTTAACACCACGTGCTGTTCTGCCCATAGAGCGAACCTGATGCTCGTTAAAGTGAATTGCCTTACCCTTTTTGGTAGCAACAAGCAAATTATTATCGCCGTCGGTCATTCTTACGTGAGCGAGCTCGTCACCCTCGTCGATAGATATAGCAATAATACCGCTCTTACGTGTGTTCTTAAAGTCAGAAAGCTTTGTACGCTTTACAACACCTTGACGTGTAATCATACAAATATAACGCTCATCTTCATCAGTCGCGGTAACCGGAATAATAACGTTTATCTTTTCACCCGGCATAAGTGGTACAACGTTTACAAGGTTCATACCCTTTGAGGTGCGTGAGCCCTCGGGAATTTCGTAAGCCTTGATGCGATACACACGTCCAAGATTACTAAATAGCATAATACGGTCGTGTGAAGAACATACAAACATATTTTCTACGCTGTCTTCTTCACGTGTGGTCATACCGGTAATACCTCGGCCACCACGATGCTGAACGTTATATGTGTCGGAAGGCAAACGCTTAATATAACCGTTAACAGTCTTTGTGATAACGCACTCTTCAAGCGGAATAAGGTCTTCAATATCAACCTCGCCTGCAACGTCAGAAATCTCGGTGCGGCGCTCGTCGCTATATTTATCACGGAGATTTAATGATTCTGTCTTAACAATATCAAGAATTCTCTCGCGAGAAGCAAGAATTTCATCACACTCTTTAATAAAGTCGAGTTTTTCTTGCAATTCGTCAAGAATTTTTTGTTTTTCAAGACCTGCAAGCTTACCTAACTGCATTTGAACGATAGCAGTAGTCTGAATATCGTCAAATCCGAATCTATCGGTAAGAGCCTGCTTACTTTCTGGAATGGTCTTGCTGTTACGAATAATAGCAATAACCTCGTCAATAAAGTCAAGAGCTGTCTTTAACGCCTCAAGAATATGAGCACGTTCAGCCGCCTTTTTGCGTTCAAACTCGGTACGGCGGCGAATAATCTCATACTGGAAATCAATGCTATTTTGTAGCATTTCTTTAAGGGTTAGAATTTGTGGCTTGCCGTTTACAATAGCCAAAATAATTGCTCCAAAGGTTGACTGCAAGGCAGTATAGCTGTAAATCTTGTTAAGAACTACCTGTGGGCTTGCATCACGCTTAATATCAACAACAATTCTAAGTCCGCCGTCACGCTTTGAAGAATAGTCAACTACGTCGTCGATACCCTCAATTTTCTTTTCAGCAGCAAGGTCATAAATGTGCTTAACAAGATCTTTTTTACGTACCTTATATGGAATTTCGGTAATAACTATGCGGAATTTTCCGTTTTTGGTTTCTTCAATTTCAGCCTTACCGCGAACAACTATTTTACCGCGACCTGTGGCGTATGCGGCACGAATACCGCTGCGGCCCATTATTATACCACCTGTTGGAAAATCAGGTCCTTTTATATGCTCACAAAGCTCAGGTAGGTCTGCGTCCGGATTGTCTATAAGACAGCACATAGCATCTATAACCTCGCCCAAATTGTGAGGCGGAATTTCGGTAGCCATACCAACCGCAATACCGCTTGAGCCGTTTACAAGTAGCTGTGGAAAGCGAACAGGTAAAACCTCGGGCTCTTCAAGTCGGTCATCGTAGTTAGGTAGCATATTAACGGTATCTTTTTTGATATCGTCAAGCATACTGTATGAAAGACGGTTCATTCTTGATTCGGTATAACGGTAAGCAGCAGCAGGATAGCCGTCAATATTACCAAAGTTACCGTGACCGTCAATTAAAGGATAACGAAGTGAGAAATCCTGCGCCATACGAACCATTGCGTCGTAAACAGAAGCGTCACCATGTGGATGATAACGACCAAGCACGGTACCAACCGTATCGGCGCACTTACGGTATTTACTTTCAGGAGAAAGTCCGTTTTCATACATAGTATAAAGAATTCGGCGGTGAACAGGCTTTAATCCGTCACGCACGTCGGGAAGCGCACGGCCTACAAGCACCGACATAGAGTACTGCAACATACTGCTTTTAACTTCATCAGTAATCTCAACAGGAACAATATTTGTTTCTTCACTGCTGGGCCAATAAACATTTTCTTGTTTTGCCATTTTTCTTTCTCCTTTCCTTAAATATCCAAATCGGTCGCATAAATTGCGTTATCTTCAATAAATTTACGTCTTGGCTCTACCTCTTCACCCATTAAAATGGTAAAGGTTTCGTCTGCCAAAGCGGCATCTGCCATAGTAACCTGCAAAAATGTTCTATGTTCGGGGTCAAGTGTAGTCTCCCAAAGCTGTGTAGGATCCATTTCACCAAGACCTTTATAACGCTGAACGTCAACACCTGCACCAAGCTCTTCGACCTTTGCAGCCTTTTCCTCATCAGTGAATACGTCAAAGTGCTGTTTGCCCTTTGAAATGCGGAAAAGTGGCGGTTGAGCAAGATATATATGACCTGTTTCAATAAGCTCGGGCATATAGCGGAAGAAGAAGGTAAGCAAAAGTGTTCTGATATGGCTACCGTCAACGTCGGCATCGGCCATAATAACAATTTTGTCGTAACGAAGCTTGTTTATATCAAAGTTTTCGCCAATACCCGTACCCAATGCGGTAATAACAGGTGTAAGCTTATCGTTACCGTAAACCTTATCCTCACGCGCCTTTTCAACGTTAAGCATTTTACCCCAAAGAGGTAATATTGCCTGGTAGGTTGCGTTTCTGCCCTCAACCGCACTACCACCTGCAGAGTCACCTTCTACGATGTAGATTTCGGTTTTAGTCGGGTCATTAGAAATACAGTCGGTAAGTTTTTCAGGCATACGGGTTTTGCTGCCAATGCCTGCCTTATTACGTGATGCTTCACGTGCTTTTTGAGCAGCCTCACGCGCATTTGATGCAGCAATTGCCTTATCAATTACAATTTTAGAATCAGCAGGATTTTCTTCTAAATATTTGTAAAGTTGGTCATTTACAATATCTCGAACCAACTGACCTATTGATGTGTTACCAAGCTTTGCTTTTGTTTGGCTTTCAAACTGAGCATCAGCAAGCTTAACCGAAACAACAGCCACCAAGCCTTCCATAATATCGTCGGCTTTAAGATTATCGGAAGATTCCTTTAGCTTTTTAAAATCGTGAGCATATTTATTTACAACACGGGTAACAGTCTGGCGAAATGCTTGCTCGTGAGTACCACCGTCAATTGTGTGAAGAGTGTTTGCAAACGAAAGAATTTTATTATCGTAAGCGGTGGACCACAAAAGTGCTATTTCAGCCATTTCATCGCCCTTTGAGCCTGAGAGATAGATAACGTCATTTATCAGACTTTCTTTCTTAATTCCTGCAAGCAAATACTCAACGTAAGACTTAATACCACCCTCAAAGCAAAGATCGTCACTCTTGCCAATTGTTGCAATAGTTTCATCGGTACGCTTATCGGTAAGAACTACACGAATACCTGCATTAAGAAATGCCTGCTCACGCAAACGGTTAAGCAATATATCATAATCGTAGGTTGTAGTATCGGTAAATATTGTTGGGTCGGGTTTAAATGTAACGATGGTACCTGTTTCGGTGGTATCACCAATTATATCAAGGTCGGTTACAATAGCGCCTTTTTCATAACGCTGTTTGTAAATATGAGTACCGTCTTTAACTTCAACCTCAAGCCAGTTAGAAAGAGCGTTAACAACCGACGCACCAACGCCGTGCAAACCGCCCGATACCTTGTATCCGCCGCCACCAAACTTACCGCCTGCGTGAAGTATGGTAAATACAACAGTAACTGTAGGAATACCCTTTTGAGCATTTATACCTACAGGTATACCACGACCGTTATCGCTAACACGAATAATACCATCATCAAGTATTTCAACCTCAATTTTAGTGCAATAACCCGCAAGAGCCTCGTCTATAGAGTTATCTACTATTTCGTAAACAAGATGGTGCAAACCGCGTTCACCGGTAGAGCCTATGTACATACCGGGGCGCTTTCTTACAGCCTCAAGTCCTTCCAAAACCTGTATAGACGATTCGTCATATTTTTCGGTTACGGGCAAATTTAATTCTTCGCTCATTTTAAATCTCCTTTTTTATAATGAGTCTATATATCCTGTGCGCTTTAATAGCGTTTGAGATGATATTTGTGAAATATAAATTTTTGAATCTTTTAAACTTTTGCCTGCTATTACAAAGGTACGCGGTAAATCATATGTTATGGTTATTATCCTGCCCTCTTTTTCAGCGCGGTTTAAAAAATCACGTGTTCTTTTTGAAATTGATGTGTTTTCTAAATCAAAAATACCTATTATTTCACTTGTTGGCAGCATTACATTATTTCCTAAATGTATATACATTATAAGACACCGCCATTTCTTATTGTTATTACCTTACCCTCTTTTAAATTTTTAATATTAGAGGTATCACAGCAGGTAATAAAGGATTGCCAATTTCTTATATGGTTTAAAATATAATTTTGTCTGCCCTCGTCAAGCTCACTCATAACATCGTCAAGCAAGCAAATTGGGTATTCACCGCTTACCTCTTTTATAACCTCGGCGCCCGCAAGCTTTAGTGATAACGCAACGCTGCGTTTTTGACCTTGTGAGCCGAAATTACGAGCAGATATGCCGTTAATTTTAAAAACTATATCATCACGGTGAGGTCCAACCGAGGTAGTAGATGTAAACATATCTTTTTCACGCGAAATTTTTAATATTTCATTATCTAAAACTTCATTTTTAGATATGTAGATTATTTTTATATTTTCTTTTCCGCAAGAAATGCCATTATAAATTTTTGAAACATATATATTAAGTACATCAATATACCTTTTTCGATAATTTATTATTTTGTTACCCATATCAACAATTTCTGCTTCAAAGACATCAAGCATTACCGATATTGTTTTATCATAGCGGTAATCTTTTATAATTTTATTTCTTTGCATTACCGCGCGGGTATAATTTCGCAGTATTTCAATATAATTTGGATAAAGCTGTCCTATTGCCGTGTCAAGAAAACGCCTGCGTTTATCGGGCCCATCAGTAACAAGAGTTAAATCAGACGGTGAAAAAACAACCGCGTTAAATTTACCTGCAAGAGAAGATGTATTCGCTAACTTTTTATCATTCAAAAAAGCGGTTTTTTTATCTTCAAAAACTATTTGCGCGTTATTTTCTACACCGAACATATTAAATTCGGTATAAATTTTTGCTTTTTTTTCACCAAATTTTATAAATTCTTCATCTTTGGTGCTTCTAAAGCTTTTTGCGCCCGAAAAAAGCCATAACGCTTCTATTATATTTGTTTTTCCCTGCGCGTTTTCTCCGCAAATTACATTTATTTCATTATCAAATTCCAAGCTTATATCAAAAATGTTGCGAAAGTTTTGAATTTTTATTTTATTAACCTTCATTTTTAATAACAAAAACTGAATTTTCAAATTTTACGGTATCATTATTACGAAGTTTTTTACCACGCATAGTGCAAACCTCGCCGTTTACTGAAACAAGGCCGTCCTTAATTACCATTTTTGCCTGTCCGCCGGTGCCAACAACGCCTGAAAATTTTAATGCAGAGTCAAGCCTTATAAATTCTTCTTTTATAAAAAGTTCTTTCATTTATTTTAACCTCATAGGCATTATAAGATATAACATTTCTTGTGTTGCCTCATCAGCAGGTGTAATGGTTACGCCTGCATTTGCGCCGTTGAATTTAAAGATTATTTTTTCAGTTTCACAAGCCTTTAATGCCTCTAACAAATAGCGGCTGTTAAGACCCATTTCAAACTCGTTACCCTCTAAATCAATAGTCATTTTTTCTTTTGCGCGACCAAGCGCTGTTGAGCAGCTTATAATAAGCTCATCTTTGCTGAATGCACATCGTATTGGTGTTGAAAAGCTATCATTAATAAGAAGTGATACACGCTCTACGCTGTCAATCATTTTATCGCAAACAACGGTTGTTTTTTGACTGTGATCCGCGGGAATTATTTTTTCATAGTTTACAAATTCACCCTCAAGCAAGCGGGCAATAAAGGAAAAGCCTGAAATTTTAAATAAAATAAGTCTTTTGCCTACTTTTATTTCAATATTTTCAGTGTTTTCATCAATAAGCTTTACAACCTCGTTTAAAGCCTTACCCGATACAATAAATTCTATATCGTTTTCTATGTTTATATTTTTTCTTCTTATTGCAAGGCGGTAGCCGTCAATTGCAACAAACTGCAAAACACCATTTTTAACCGAAATATTTATACCTGTAAGAATAGGACGGGTACCCTCAATTTGTGATACTGCAAAAATTGTGCCCTTTACCAAATCGCAAAAATCTTCGCCGTTTATATTTAAATTTTCACCTTCGGCAAGAGATGGCATTTCGGGAAAATCGTTTGCCTCCATACCCATAATATCAAAAACTGCTTCGCCACTTCTTATATGGCAAACAAGTCTTTCATCGCTTTCAATTTCTACATCTATACCGCGAAGTTTACGCAAAATATCGGCAAGTAAACGAGCATTAATAACAATGTCGCCCTCTTCTTCACAAGAAGCGTACATTTCCTTTTTCATACCCATTTCAAGATTGTATGATGAAAGTGTAAGCAAGCCCTTTTCTGCCGAGAGTAATATACCCTCAAGCACGGGCATAGAGCTTTTTGCTCCAACAGTTTTTTGCATTTTAAGAACAGCATCTAAAAATACCGAACGCTCAACTCTTATTTTCATAAAAAAGTCTCCTTTTTTTATATAAAAAATA
>JAZUOS010000072.1:0-44256 GCA_045604765.1 Acutalibacteraceae bacterium
TCCTGACCTGCGTGGGTGGTAAGCTCAATATCTTTTTGTTGTGCACTTTCGTCGTAAACACTATGCACAAAAAGCGGCTCGGCAATTCGGTCGCGGAAAGCGTACGCAAGATTATAATAGGTCATACCGTGTGCTTGAGATACCTTTTGACCGCTACCTGCGCGGGTTACGGTATAGCTTGCAAGCTTAGGGCTGTAACCCTCGATAATATCGGTAACGTTTACGTTAAGCGCCAATGCGCAACGGTAGATAAAAGCAAAGTTTAAGTCGCTTTTGCCCGATTCACACTCTATATATTCTGCCTCGCTGACGTCGGTTTTGACAGCCATCTGCGCCGTGGTAAGACCTTCAAGCTCACGAAGATCTTTGATACGGCTTGCCATCTCCTGAATTTTGTAATCAAGCGCGGTAATTTGTTCCATAATTTACAAATCCTTCCTACTCGGGACTTAAAAAGCACTCGCCCCAAAGTTATGACTTTGAGTCGAGTGCTGCTAATTCAGTCACCCGCGGTACCACTCAAATTGCAGCCTTGCGGCCACCACTCTCGGAATCTGACAATTCCTATGCTTTTACGCAGCAGTACGGGGAGATTCTACTTGTTAAAATAACTTTCTTTCTCCCGACTCGGAAGCTACAAACATAAACCTGCTTTTGATAACTTTCACCAACCGTTATCTCTCTAAAAAAAGCGTTGGAGTATGCCCTCTTCGTCAAAGTCTTTAAAAATTTATGATAGTATATCACAACTTAAACGTTTTGTCAATATTTTAAATTGAAATATTACAGTTTGTTACGCTGGATTTTTCCGCTTATGGTCTTGGGCAATTCGTCACGGAATACTACAAGACGGGGGTATTTGTAAGGAGCGGTATGAGTTTTAACATACTGCTGAATTTCTTTTTTAAGCTCCTCGGTGGGCTCGGTGCCCTTGGTAAGCACAATGCTTGCCTTTACTATCTGACCGCGAACCTCATCAGGTGCGGCAGAAACACCACATTCGAGAACATAAGGAAGCTCCATAATTACGCTTTCAATCTCGAACGGTCCAATGCGGTAGCCCGATGACTTGATAACGTCATCTATGCGGCTAACGTACCAGAAATATCCGTCCTCGTCGCGCCAAGCGGTATCGCCTGTGTGATACATACCATCGTGCCAAGCTTCCGCTGTTTTTTCATCGTCAAGATAGTATTCTTTAAACAATCCACATGGAACGCCATCTTTTGTATGCACCACGATTTCGCCAACCTCACCGTCAGCAACAGGATTGCCGTCGGGGTCAACTATATCGACGTCATATTGAGGAGAAGCTTTACCCATAGCACCAATTTTTGGTGTAGTGCCACGAAGATTTGCAATGGTAAGTGTGGTTTCGGTCTGACCAAAGCCTTCCATAATTTGAAGGCCGGTAGCCTTTTCAAATTGCTTGAATACTTCGGGGTTAAGCGCTTCGCCGGCGGTTGTCATATGGTGAATAGAAGAAAGGTCGTACTTTGAGAGGTCCTCTTTTATAAGCATACGAAGCATTGTTGGCGGTGCGCAGAAAGTAGTTATACTATAGTTTGCAAACATTGGCAAAATATCTGCTGCGTCAAAGCGGTCAAAGTCGTATACAAATACGGCGCCTTCGCAAAGCCATTGGCCGTAAAGCTTGCCCCAAAGCGATTTACCCCAGCCTGTATCAGAGATAGTAAGGTGCAGGCCGTCACGTTCACAGCAGTGCCAGTATTTAGCTGTTACAAAATGACCAAGAGCATATGTGTGCGCGTGAGCTGCCATTTTAGGATTACCGGTGGTACCCGAGGTAAAGAACATAAGAGCGGCATCGTTGCCTGCTGATGCATCTTCGGGACGGTCAAACTTGCCTGAGTAAAGCTTATATTCACTATCAAAGTCGTGCCAGCCCTCGCGTGAGCCACCTACCATAATAAGCTGCTCTACGCAATCACAGTTTTTAGCTGCTCTTTCGGCAATTTCGGCAGTATCGCCGTCGGCGGTACAAACAAGCGCCTTAACGCCTGCGGCTTTATAGCGGTATTCAAAGTCGTGGTCTTTAAGCTGATTTGTAGCAGGAATTGCCACAGCACCGAGCTTGTGAAGTGCTGTCATACAGAACCAGAACTGGTAGTGACGCTTAAGAACGAGCATTACCTTGTCGCCACGTTTGATACCGAGAGAGGTAAAGTAGTTTGCAACCTGGTTTGATGCACGCTTTATATCTTTAAATGTAAAGCGGCGCTCGGTCTTATTCTTGTCAAGATGAAGCATTGCAAGCTTTTCGGGATATTTATCGGCAATGCCGTCAACAATATCAAAACCAAAGTTAAATGTATCGGTGTTTTTAAATTTAATATCTTGCAAAGCGCCCGATTCATCCTCGTAGGTTTCAACAAATTTTTCGCACACAAGACTTTCGGTCTTTTTGGTTGATACAATGCTCTTTCTTACAACCTCTTCTTTGGTGTCTTCACCGGGGAGTACCACCGCACAGAACACACAGTCAGCACCGTCAACAGCAATCATACCGTGTGGGGTAGAGGAGTTATAGTAAATACTGTCACCCTCGTGCAATATTTCGGTGTGCTCACCGATTTGCACTTTAAGCGAGCCGCTTAAGATAAAGTCAAACTCTTGACCTGAATGCTTGGTAAGATGAATTGGTTTATTTTGCTGTGAAGCTGAATACTCATATCTAACAAAATATGGCTCGGCAATTTTGTCCTTAAATTTAGGCGCTAAGTTTGTGATGTCGATACCGTCTTCCTTAGCGGTTTTTTGACCGCCGCCCTTACGGGTTACTGTATAGCTTGAAAGCTTTGCAGAATGACCTTCAAGTAGTTGTGTCATTTCTACGTCAAAGGCTTGGGCACATTTGTGTATAAATGTAAACGGAAAATCCACGGTTGCGCTTTCATATTCTATATATTCTTGCTCGCTTACTTCGGTTTTTGTTGCCATCTCGGCAATAGACCAACCCATAATTTCGCGCATCTCCTTAATTCGCGCGGCAATCTCTCTTAATTGTTCTTTGGCTGTGTTGGTTTGCATAAAATCTACTCCTTTTCTGCGTGCATTTAGCACAAAATTAAAATAAAAAACACACGTCTCAAAGCTTTGAGACCGGGGATAATAAACACTCGCGGTACCACTCAAATTGCAGCCTTGCGGCTACCACTCTCGGAATCTAACAATTCCTATGCCTTTACGCAGCAATCACGGAAGGTATCTACTAAGCAGATGCTTTTCGGGCCTTCGGCTCGGAAGTGATGGGCATTTTAAAATTTTTGTTGCTGTCTTGCACCAACCGACAGTTCTCTGAAAACGCAAATTTTAAGCCGTCTTCGTCATAGCCTTTTTTAATTTTTTCACATTTTAACACGTTAAAGCGCGTGTGTCAAGAGTTTTTTTAAAAAAAGTCTTTATTTTTTGAAACGCGGTATGTATAATATAATGTATATTATTTCTAGGAGATATATTATGCGTATAGTAGTAAAACTTGGAACAAGCACATTGGCTCACGCGACAGGTCATCTTAATATACGTCGCGTTGAAGAAATTTGCAAGGTTATAAGTGATATAAAAAATGCAGGCGACGAGGTTATTATGGTGTCGTCGGGCGCTATAGGTATGGGCGTTGGCAAACTGTCACTAAAGAGTAAGCCTACAGATATACCAACAAAGCAGGCGGCAGCGGCAGTTGGTCAATGCGAGCTTATGTATACATACGATAAACTTTTTTCCGAATATAATCATACCGTAGCACAGCTGCTTATGACGGGTGCCGATCTTAAAAATGAAGAACGTCACCAGAACTTTAGCAATACATTAAACCGACTTTTAGAGCTCGGAGCTATTCCTATTATAAATGAAAATGATACCGTAGCTACCGAAGAGATTGTTATTGGTGATAACGATACGTTGGCGGCAATTGTCGCTGAAAGCGTGGGCGCGGATGTACTTGTTTTGTTTTCTGATATTGACGGTCTTTATACCGCAGACCCTCACAAGTGTGAGGACGCTAAACTTATAAGTCACGTTGATAAAATTGATGACAGCATAATTGCACTTGCAGGCGGCAAAGGCACCGCGCTTGGCACAGGCGGTATGGTTACAAAAATTGAGGCTGCCAAAATTTGTATGGCGTGCGGCTGTGATATGATTATTACAAACGGTGCTAATCCTGCAAGCCTTTACGATATAGTAGATGGTAAAGAAGTGGGCACTAAATTTTCAAGGAAGTAATAAAATGATTGAATTATTAACCGCAGCTAAGGCTGCAAAGACGAGTGTAGCGGCACTTACGACCGAGCAAAAGAACAACGCTTTGCTTAAAATGGCAGATGCTCTCGAAAGTAATACTAAAAGCATACTTGACGCTAACGCTATTGACGTAGAAAATTCACGTGGTGTAATAGGCGATGTTATGATAGATCGCCTTATGCTAAACGAGGCACGCATTAAGGCTATGGCAGACGGCATACGCAACGTGGCAAAGCTGCCCGACCCTGTAGGTCATACTTTAAAAGAATATGTTCGAGAAGACGGACTTAAAATAACACGTGTTTCGGTGCCAATAGGTGTTATTGCCATTATATACGAAAGCCGACCTAACGTTACAAGTGATGCTGCGGCACTATCTCTTAAAAGCGGTAACGTTTGTGTACTGCGCGGCGGTAAAGAGGCAATAAATTCAGGCGTTGCTATTGTTACAGCCTTACGAGAAGGCTTACGCGAAGCGGGTGTTTGCGAAGATGCGATAAATCTTGTAACCAATACCACTCGCGAGAGTGCTACAGCGCTTATGAAAGCCAACGGATATGTTGATATGCTTATTCCACGCGGTGGCGCAGGTCTTATAAACGCTTGCATAAATAACGCGACGGTGCCGTGCATTCAAACGGGCACGGGTATATGCCATATTTACGTAGAAAAGACTGCTGATTTAGATATGGCGGTAAACATTATAAATAATGCAAAAACAAGTCGCCCGAGCGTTTGCAACGCAGCAGAGGTTTTGCTTGTTGATGAAGATATAAAAGCAGAAATATTGCCACGCGTTTATGACAAACTTGTGAAAGAACGCAAAGCAAACGGACAAATTCCCGTTGAGCTTCGACTTGACAGCAAAGCGGCATCGGTTATTGACGGAACACTCGCTACTGACAATGATTTTGATACCGAGTTTTTAGATTATATTCTCGCGGTAAAATGCGTTAAAAATACACAAGAGGCTATAGAGCATATCTCGGCTCACTCTACAGGACATAGTGAAGCAATAATATCAACTGATGATAATGCTATACTTAAATTTACAAGCGGTGTTGACTCGGCGGCAGTATATGTAAATGCTTCTACTCGATTCACCGACGGCGGTGAATTTGGCTTGGGATGTGAAATGGGCATCTCTACCCAAAAGCTTCACGCTCGAGGACCGATGGGACTTGTGGAACTAACAACATATAAATATGTTATTAACGGTAACGGACATATCAGGTGATAAAATGAAATACGGATTTATAGGCTGCGGCAATATGGGCGGTGCGCTTATTCGTGCAGCGGCAAACACTACAAAAGATATTATGATTGCCGATTTCAATAACGAAAAGGCAACCTCACTTGCGAATGAATTAGGTCTAACGGTTGGCGATAACAAAGAAATTGCTCAAAGCTGTGACCGAATTTTCCTTGGTGTAAAGCCTCAAATGATGGCTGAAATGCTCGGTGGAATAAAAGACATTTTAAACGAGAAAAAACCCGTGCTTATCTCTATGGCGGCAGGTCTTACTACAAATAAAATAAAGGAACTTGCGGGCGATATGCCGGTAATCCGCATTATGCCAAACACTCCCGTTAGTGTTGGTGAGGGAGTCATACTTTATTGCTCAAACGATGTGCCCGATGAGGTTGTAAACGACTTTGTAAAAGATATGCAATATAGCGGCAAATTGTACCCGATTGATGAAAGCCTTATGGACGCAGGTTGTAGTGTGTCGGGCTGTGGACCTGCTTTTATGTATACCTTTGCTGCAGCTGTAGCAAAGGGAGGAGCAGAATGCGGACTTGACAGACAACAGGCAATAGAGTTTGCCGCCGCTACAATGATGGGGGCTGCAAAGATGCTACTTACAAGTGATAAGACACCCGACCAATTAACCGAGGCTGTTTGCTCAAAAGGCGGCAGCACCATAGAGGGCGTAACTGTTCTTAAAAACAGTGAGTTTGAAAATATTGTTGTAGACTGTATAAAAGCGGCATACAAAAGAAACAAAGAACTCGGAAACTAAAAAATCCCGACAGGTGACTGTCGGGATTTTTGTTTAGTTTGATAGCTCGCTACTGTCAGAAAAATCTTCTTTTGAACTTTCGGTAGGCTTTTTGTTGTCTTCTTTTTTTGCTTCCTTTTGGTTGGTGAAGTTTACGGTATTAAGACTATTGTTTTTTGTTGTGAATTTTACCGTTTGTGTACTGTGAGCACAAGTGTAGCCGCTTGGTACGGTTTGTATGATTTCGTATTCTTCATAAGAAAATCCGTCGCCGTTTACCTTACCGTTAGCATCTGTTTTACCAAGCTTTGTTACAACGCCGTTTGATTTGCGTTTTACGCTAACCTCAACATCCTTCATAGGCTTGCCGCTGTCGTCTTTTATGGTAACTTCAACCGACGGCGAAAAACGAATATTAGACGGTGGAGTAATAATCGCGAGCATCCACTGTGGGTGGGGTAGTCTGTTCATACGCTCAATTGCGCATAGCTCAGGCCCGTTTTCGTTACCGACGTGTGTTACCCAGTGATAGCCGTTAACCTTGCCGGCATAAATGCTTACATGCGTTGACCAGTTTGTGCGGTTATACCAGTCGCAAAGGAATATAAGAGAACCTATCGGAATTTCTTCTTCCGGTGTGATTTTAAGGTCTTGGTAAATACTGCCGCCATCGTTTGCGGTGAAGTTAATATAACGCGAATAACCTAAATCTACCCATTTTTTTGCGGCGATATACCACTCATTAGCAAGAACAGGGTCACCGGCTTTTGGAAGCATAGAGGTGTCAATACCTGCAACATTTGGTAAATAGTTAAAGTAAACGTACGCAACGTAACTTGCGCAAACAAGACCGCGTTTTGAACCGTTTGAACGGTATGTGAAGTAATGAATGTCGGGTAAACCTTTTTCATTTACTTCGTAACCGGTTGCACTACCAGAATCGTCGTAAGTGATTTCTGAAAGCCAGCCGCGGCCTCGCTTTTGTGAGCACAAAACATAGTTGCCGTAAGAGCCCCACATAGCAGGGTCGGTTTTATAACCTGTGTACTTAAGCGCATCAAGAAACACATTGTTATCGTAACTCATATTAGAGTTGTAGTTGTATTGTGTATTGGTTGAGGGCGGTGGGGTTATCGGTTGAGGTGCACTTGGTGTAGGTGGAGCCTCGCTCGAAACAGTTGTCTCCTCGCTTGAGACAGGAGGTTGAATTTCCGATACAACATCCTCTGCTTCGCTTATTGCGGTGTCGATTGATGTGTCACCTATTTTGTTACCACCCGAAGACAAAACATCCACAGGGGTAGATAATATACTAGTCACAATTATCGCAACAGCAGTTACCGCCGCCACAACAGCCAAAACAATAGCTGTAGTTATCTTGTGCGAAGCAATAAAGGCTACTACAGTATAAAAGGCTGTAGTAAATTTTGATTTCATAAAATCTCCAACTCCTTATAAATATACACATAGTACAAGCCTCTTGATTTTATATCAAAACATATAAAAAGTCAAGTTTTGGAGAAATTTACCGCTTTTATAGACATTTTATAAGGACGAGTTTCATTGTTAAATCAAGGTACGGTTCTGTGCTTGATGTTAGCGATATTATATCCGCCTTCAAAACTCGCGAAGCGAATATCACTTGGGCGAAGTCCAAATATAACTGCGTAGCAATATAACTCGCGTGAAGCGCGAATATAACTGAAAAAGGCGATTGCCTTTGCAATCGCCTTTTTCGTGGTGGAGCTAAGGGGGTTCGAACCCCTGACCCCCACACTGCCAGTGTGGTGCGCTACCAACTGCGCTATAACCCCAAACATTAAGTAATAAGTAATAGTGAAGAGTGAAGAAGTGTTTTGTGTTATTATACTATCATATAAGCGTTTGAAAATCAAGTGTGGCATAAAAATTTTCTTAAAATCACACTTTTTTATTGACTTTTGAGCCTTTGTTGGTTATAATCAGTATCTATAAGGGGTATTTCGCCCTAACATAATTTTGATACTTGTATATTTAAGTCTCGGACAAGGAGGTTAGTAATAATGAAAAGAACTTATCAGCCTAAGAAATTACATCGTAAAAAAGAGCACGGTTTCCTTAAGAGAATGGCTACAGCCAACGGTCGTAAAGTTTTGGCTCGCCGCAGAGCAAAAGGAAGAAAGCAGTTATCTTACTAAGCCAAAGCATTTGAACTTGAATCAGACTTTAAAAGGCTGATTTTATGCTGTGACTGAAGAAAAAGCCACTTCCATGTGGCTTTTACTTTTATGTATTGGTGAGATTATGAGAGCTTATACAAAACTCAAACAAAATTGGGAATTTCACCGCGCATACAACCGCGGTATATCAATGGTAGCCCCAAGTTATGTGCTTTATGTGTGTAAGGGCAAAAAAAATCAACTGCGTCTTGGCATTACAGCGGGCAAAAAGTTGGGCACTGCTGTAAGCCGCAACCGCGCTAAACGCGTTATAACCGCGGCGTTTGACGCTTGCGCGCCACACATACCCGCAGGGTATGACTGCGTTGTTGTTGCTCGCACACGAATTTTAAACACAAAAAGTAATATAGTTGCCGCCGCTTTTGAGCGCCAACTAAAGCAACAAAATCTATGGGTAGAATAAAAAATCCCATAAGCCGATTTTTTATCTGGCTTATCAGAATTTATCAGAAACACATTTCACCTCACAAAATTCCTTGCTGCCGTTTTACACCCAGCTGTTCGGCTTATGCGGTAGAGGCCATTGCCGTACACGGCGCATTTAAGGGATTGTTTTTATCAATTAAAAGGGTTTTGAGGTGTAATCCACTGTGCAAAGGCGGTTATGACCCTGTTCCGCCGAAGAAAAGCAAATAAGTATGAATACAGAAAGGTGTTAGATTATGCAAACACTTTTTAACATTATAAATGTGCCGCTCGGTTATGTGATGCGTTTTTTGGCTGATATTTTCAGCAATGATTTTGCCGCAGCGGTAGCAGTTTTTACACTTTTAATTAATGTTATTTTAATTCCTCTTAGCATCAAAAGCCAAAAATCATCTGTTCAGCAGATGCGTATTAAGCCAAAGCTTGATGAGCTTAAAAAGAAATACGGTGATGACCGTCAAAAAATGGCAATGGCTCAACAAGAGCTTTTTCAGCAAGAAGGCGTTTCTATGTCGGGCGGTTGCTTGCCAATGATTATTCGTCTTGTGCTTATGATGAGCATTTATTGGCTTATTATGTCACCGTTCACCTATATGGCAGGTGCCCAAGAAAAAAACATCAACAACATTTACGATACTATTGTTGCTGTTAAAAGCGAAGATGAAGGCCTTTATAAAGAGTATATTGATGCTCTCGGTTGGGAAAAGGTTACTACCAACAACAAAGAACTTGCTATTATCGGTAACTTAAGAGAAGACGGCAACATTTTTGAAGAGGTATTATCTGAAGAAACCTATGCAAAAATAAAGACCGATGTTGAGAAATTGATAGAAATTGACAACGATGAAAAGACACACATCAACTTTTATCTTTTTGGCAACAAAAACCTTGACCTTACAAAAACACCGACATTCTCATTTAACATTTTTAAAGAAGCGCAGCTTTTATGGCTTATACCGTTTGGCGCTTTTGCGGCGCAAATTCTTACAAGCCTTATATCTATGCGTGTAAACAAAATCAACAACCCCGATGCGCCGTCTATGATGGGTATGATGCTAACAATGCCACTTATATCTTTGTTTATCGGCTTCGGTTTGCCGGCAGGCGTTGGTTTTTATTGGATATGCTCGTCGCTTATAGGCGGACTTATTCAGTCGGGTGTACAGCTTTGGTACGGCCCACACAAAATGCTCGCTCGTGAGCGTGCTAAAGAGCTTGGCACACAGTGCGATTTTGAAGCAAAGCAGCTCAACAAATTTAACAATACTGATTCTATTATAAAGGATTAATTGAGGGAGGACTATGCTTGATTAAGGAAGCAATCGGCTTCGGCAATACTGTTGATGAAGCAAAAGAAGACGCTATTTTAAAGCTCGGCGCTAAAATAGAAGAAGACGTACAAATCGAAATAATTTCTTTACCTAAAAAGAAGGTTTTAGGCCTCTTTGGCGGCGTGCAGGCAGAGGTTAAGGCTTATGTAGAGCGCCCCGACAAGCCTGCTAAAAAGAATAACAAGCCCGCAAAAAAAGCAGAGAACAACGCAAAGGCTGACAAAAAGGCTAAAGCTGAACCTAAAAAAGCAGAGCCTAAACAAGAAAAGGCTGAAAAGCCCGAAATAGAGGCTGTTGACCAGTCACACATTCCTGCTGAAACACCTACCGGTAAAGCTATTGCATACTTAAATGCAATTCTTAAAAACTTGGGTTGCCAAAATATTGAGGTTAAGGCTGCCGTTCGTGAAAACGGTGCGCTTATTATTCTTGACGGCGAAGGTCTTGGTGTGGTAATCGGTCATCGCGGCGAAACACTTGACGCTTTGCAGCATCTTGTGTCACTTGCGGCCAACAACTCGGGCGGTTACTTTAAGGTGACCCTTAACATTGGTGATTATCGCGAAAAGCGTGAGCAAACACTTATCGGCCTTGCTACTCGTGTGGCTGAGCAGGTTAAAAGAAATCAGCGCAACCGTGCGCTTGAGCCTATGAGCGCCTATGAGCGTCGCATTATTCATACTGCCGTGCAGACAATTGACGGCGTAAACTCGGCGTCTATCGGTGAGGGCAAAAACCGCCGTGTAGTAATATTCCCCGAAGGCGGCACACCTAATATGCCCCGTCGTGACGGAGACCGTCGCAGAAATGACCGCGGTCGCAGACCGTCAAACACCGTTTCAAGCGCTCCAACACGTGAGCCTAAGCGTGATACCGATATTCCGCTTTACGGTAAAATTACAAAAGAATAATTTTTAAAGAGCCGAACATTTCGGCTCTTTTGTATTTGTAAAACCTTTTTTCGCATACTATTATACGAAAGAAGGTTTTTATTATGAAAAACAAATATTTTGGCACCGACGGTTTTCGCGGTGAGGTTAATGTCAATTTAACGGCCGAGCACGCCTATAAAATTGGTAGATTTTTGGGTTGGTATTTTGCTTCCGAGCTGTGCAAAACCGATAGGGCAAAGGGCAGGCCACGCATAGTTATTGGCAAAGATACACGCCGTTCGAGTTATATGTTAGAGTATGCCTTGTGCTCCGGTATTATTGCTTCGGGCGGAGATGCTTATATTTTACACGTAACTACCACACCAAGCGTATCCTATGTGGCGCGCACCGAGGGCTTTGATTGTGGCATTATGATTACCGCGTCGCACAATCCTTTTTATGATAACGGAATAAAGGTGATAAACCGTTACGGCGAAAAATTTGACGATGATGCCACAGAGTTAATTGAAAAATATATAGACGGGGACCTAAAAAGCCTTGGCGTTGAGGGTGACGATTTGCCGCGCGCAAAGCGTGACAAAATCGGTGCAATTGTAGATTATGTTTCAGGTAGAAACAGATATGTCGGTTATCTTATCTCGGTGGCTTCACATTCGTATAAACACTTAAAAATTGGTCTTGACTGCGCAAACGGCGCTGTGTGGAGTATTGCGAAATCGGTGTTTGAGGCACTTGGCGCTAAAACCTATGTTGTTGGTGATATGCCTAATGGCACCAATATAAACGAGGGTTGCGGCTCTACGCATATAGAAAACCTTTGCCGCCTTGTGCGTGAAAACCACCTTGATATTGGCTTTGCTTTTGACGGGGATGCTGACCGCTGCATTGCAGTTGATGAAAAGGGTAATGAGGTTGACGGTGACAAAATGATGTATATATTGGCAAATCGCTTGAAATCACGCGGTATGCTAAAGGACGATACAGTTGTTGCTACAATAATGTCAAACAGCGGATTTGTAAATTCACTCAAAAAATCAGGACTTAATTGCGAATTAACCACCGTGGGTGACCGCTTTGTTTATGAGCGTATGCAACAAAAGGATTTTGACCTTGGCGGCGAACAATCGGGACATATTATTCTTAAAAAATATGCCACAACGGGTGACGGACTGCTTACCGCAATTATGATAACCGAAGAGCTTTGCGATAGTAAAAAGACTCTTTCAAAACTCGCAGAGCCGGTGTTTGTGTATCCACAGTTTACTCAAAATGTAAGGGTAAATGACAAAAAGGCTATTATGTCAAACTTTGCAGTTTTAGATGCTGTTAAAGAGGTTGAAAACAAAATTGACGGCAAAGGTAGAGTGCTTCTTCGTGAGAGCGGCACCGAGCCGGTAATCCGCGTTATGATTGAGTGCGAGGATGAAAAGCTTTGCAGCAAATATGCCGCCGATATAGCAAATGTAATAACTGAAAATATATAAACATTAAAAGTCACATTCTCTTGAGAATGCGACTTTTAAGTTTTTTATTATTCGGCTTTTTTACGGTGTGCTATCAATATAATTGCAAGAACAATTATAGCAGCGCTTAACACAGCGCCTATTATTATAGTGAAAATTTGTGTAGTAGACAAACCGCCTTTTTCGGTGCCGTCATTGTCGGTATTGGTGATTGTGTCGTTGTCGGTATCGGCGTTTACGCTGCTGTCGGTATCGGTGCTCAAATTGTTTGAAGAGGTTTCATTTTCAACATCGGTGTTTTCTATGGTTGAAGATGTGTTGTTTTCAAGATTTGGTTTAACATTCTCTATAAAATCTTTTATATTTTCAACTGCCGATTGTGGATTTTTGCTGCCGACAGTGTTATTTATTGGCGGCTTGTTTGATGAACTGTTACCCGAACTGCTATCGCTTGAGGATGCTGTGTCAGACGATGTATTATCTTCTGCCGATGAACCTTCATTGTTTGAACTGTCATCGCTTGAAGTGCTATCACTTGACATATTATCGCTTGAAGTGTTTTCCTCGCTCGATGTGTCATCATCGGGGTTTTGGCTGTCTTCAACCTCTTTATATGTAAAGGTAAATGTGTCGGTTACAGCGTCGCAAAGCTTGCAGTGACGCGACATAATTCCGTCTTCGGTGGGGGTAGCCGCCTTGTCAACCGTCCATTCAGCTTCAAAATCGTGGGTGATGGGTATTTCTACAGTTTCAGTGTGATTGTTGCATCTTATACAAGAATGTGTTTTGCTACCTGTATTGGTGCAGTCAGCGGGTACAATAATTTGCCACTCGCCGTATTTATGGCCTGAATTTTCACAGGTTTCACCCACTGTAATGCTACCTGCTGTTACGGTGGGAATAATATATTTAAGGTTAGAATTTGAAAAACTATTGTGCAGTCGGTTTCCGTGCTTTTCACGGTTTTGATTTGCAATGGTTATGGTGTGCTTGCCCGGGGCGGCGTGGTCTTTTATTTTGAATTTCACCGACATCATAACGCCGTTATCCGATTTATTGGATGCCTCATCGTTAACAAAAGCAATCTGACCTTTGTTGGCGTGGTCCTTGATGGTGTATCTTGAAAGATAACCCTTATTATAACCTATGTATTCAAAAGCATCACTGTCATAGGTAATACAAAAAGACATTGCCATTATACCGGGGTTATCTGCAATGCTTATATCTATTGTGACCGTGTCATTGGGCATTGCCGACACATTCGAAAGTGTTATAATAGGAGTGGTTACGGCAGCTACTGTAAAACTGCAAGCTGCAATTAAAATTAAGCATAAAAATGTTGCGATAATTATTTTTGCTTTTTTCATCACAAACCTCACAAATAATATTATTTTATTTCAATATATCATCTAAATGGGTAAAAGTCAATTAAATAGGTACTTTAGGTTAAATATTATAAAAAAATATTGCAAAATATTTGTTAAGTATGCCTATAACATTTTGCGACAAAAAATGTTATAATTAATAACAGTTGAGGTGAGAAAAGTGTTTAAAATAGGCGACACAATAGTTTACGGTTCACAGGGTGTTTGTAAAATTGATTGTATTGATACCAAACAAATAGGCAAGCAGTCGGCAAATTACTATGTCTTGAAGCCTATTTTTAACCAAAGTACAGCGGTTTTTGTGCCTGTTGATAACCAAATACTCGCAACAAAAATGCAAAAGGTGTTAACAAAATCCGAAATTAACAAGCTGGCAGAAAAGGCTTCGAGCATTGATGCTATTAAAGCGGTTGACGAAACCCAAAAGCGTGAGCGGTATAAGGCGATTCTCTCAAGCGGTGACCGTGAAAAGCTAATCGCTCTTATAAAGAGAATTCGCGCCGAAAGGGAAGAACGACGTCTAAACAATAAAAGGCTTAATATAAATGATGAGCAGACGTTGCGCAAGGCGGAGTCGCTTTTATATAACGAAATAGCTTTTGTCTGTGGTGTAGAGCTTGGTGAAGCTAAAAACATAATAAATATTTAGATTGTTCGGTATTTTATGCAAAACTCAAGTATAAAATACCGATTTTTTCTTGACAAACTCAAAAAAAGGGAGTAAAATCTTTCATATACTTTAGAGAGGAGACAAAACTATGCTTTTTAATAATAGCTTTTATTTTTATTACTTTAAGCAGGACTGTCTTACCTCTTTTAAGAAAGCAAATTAATTTGCAGCTTAATAGATAAAAAGACAGTCCGCAACCGTTTGTGCATAAAAATGCATTTTACTCGGTTGGCGGATTTTTTCACTTTTAATAGGAGATGAGCTTATGATAAACAAAAAAATGGCAGAGCTTGGTAATCAACCTTCGGTAATACGATCGATATTTGAGTATTCGTTAAAGCGCAAGGCAGAAATAGGCGCAGACAACGTGTATGATTTCAGTCTTGGTAATCCAAGCATACCTGCACCTAAAATGGTTGACGATACTATAAAAGAATTGGTGGAGTCGGGTGACAGCGTAGCTCTTCACGGTTATACCTCGGCTCAAGGTGCAATGCCCGTTCGTGAGCAGATAGCCGCAAACATAAAGTCAAGATTTGGTTTTAATGCAGAGGCTAAAAACATTTATATTACTTGTGGTGCTGCAGCTTCTCTTACATCAACGCTAAAGGCCGTTGTAAACGACGGTGACGAGGTAATTCTTTTGGCTCCGTTTTTCCCTGAGTACAATGTTTTTTGTGCCAACGCAGGTGCAAAAACCGTAACCGTACTTGGCACGGGAGATAATTTTTCACTCGACTTTGATGCTTTGGACAAAGCCATAAACAAAAACACAGCTGCAATTATTGTGAATTCTCCAAATAATCCAACGGGTGCAATAATTCCCGAAAGCGATATTATAAAGCTTGCTTCTTTGCTTAACAAAAAAAGCCAAGAGCTAGGCAGAGCAATTTATATTATCGCCGACGAGCCTTACCGCGAGCTTACTTACGGTGATGATGTGCCGTATATTCCAAGCTTTTATAACAATACAGTGGTTTGCTATTCTTACAGTAAATCATTGTCACTTCCCGGTGAGCGTATCGGTTATGTGTTTGTTTCACCAAACTGTGATGATGCCGATGATTTATTTGCGGCAGTTTGCGGCGCGGCTCGCAGTATGGGTTACGTTTGTGCGCCAAGCCTTATGCAGCGCGTAATTGCTAAATGCGACGGAATGACAGCCGATGTTTCTCTCTATAATAAAAATCGCGAATTGCTTTATAATTCGCTTAGTGAAATCGGGTATCAGGCAGTAAAACCGCAGGGCGCATTTTACCTATTTATGAAAGCGCTCGAAGACGACGCAAATGCCTTTTGTGAAAGGGCTAAAAAACACGAGCTTTTGCTTGTTCCGGCTGATAGCTTCGGTGCAAAGGGTTACGTTAGAATTTCATACTGTGTAGCCTATGACACAATTAAAAATTCAATTCCCGCTTTCAAAGCGTTATATGATGAATATAAAGGATAATTTTTATGACAGAACTTGAAAAGGCAAGACAAACGATAAATGATGTTGACAAACAAATGGCGGAGCTGTTTGAACAAAGAATGGATGCTGCCCGTATTGTTGCCGAATACAAAAAAGAAAACGGACTTAAAATAGATGATTTTGCACGCGAAGAACAAATCATTGCGAAAAACACGTCACTTATAAAAGACGAGGATTATAAGTCTTACTACGTTAATTTTCTTAAAGAAACAATAACCCTTTCAAAACTGTTGCAACACCGCTTGCTTGAGGGTATGCGTGTAGCATATAGCGGAGTCGAGGGTGCGTTTGCTAACATTGTAGCCGAGCGTATTTTCCCCGATGCAAATTGCGTGGGTTATGCCGATTTTAACGCGGCATATAACGCTGTTGTAAACGGTGAATGTGACTGTGCAGTATTGCCTATAGAAAACAGCTTTAACGGTGATGTTGGCAAGGTAATGGACCTAAGCTTTTTTGGCTCGCTTTTTGTAAATGGATTATATGAAGCCGAGATTGTTCAAAATTTGCTCGGTGTAAAGGGTGCTAAAAAAGAAGATATAAAAACGGTGATCAGTCATTCGCAGGCGCTCGGTCAAAGTGCTGCTTATATTGAGAAAAATGGTTTTAAAACTCAAGAGGCGGTAAACACCGCCGTTGCGGCAAAGCTGGTTGCCGAAAACGGCGATAAAACAGTTGCGGCCATTGGCAGCGCTGAGGCGGCTCAAAAATTTGGTCTTCAGATAATAGAGTCACACATAAACGAAAGCAATCAAAATTCAACCCGTTTTGCTGTTTTTTCTCGCAGCGAAAAGGCGCATCTTGCTACCGATAATCACTTTATTATGCTTTTTACCGTAAACAATGCGGCAGGCTCACTGGGTAAAGCAATATCGGTAATAGGTGAGTATGGCTTTAACCTGAAGGCGCTCAAAAGCCGCCCCACAAAAGAGCTTGTTTGGGACTATTATTTCTACGCTGAGGGCGAAGGAAACATAGGCAGCGAGCATGGTAAAAAGATGCTTGCTGAACTGTCTAAATGCTGTTCTAACTTAAAAATTCTTGGAAGTTTTGAAAAAGAAGTAAAGGTGTAAACTTATGATAATACCTGTAAAATGCGAAAGCGGCGGTTATAATATTTATCTTGAGCGCAGCGCATTATCACGCGCAAAGGAATATTTTAATCTTGACCGTAATGTGCTTGTTGTCACCGATGGCGGCGTGCCGCGTGAATATGCCGAAACGGTAGCCGCGCAGTGCCGCGAATCGATGATTATCGTGTTCTCGCAAGGTGAAGCGTCTAAAAATTTTGACACCTATAAAAGCATACTAGAGGCGCTGGTAAAGGGCGATTTTACCCGTACTGACTGTGTTGTAGCAGTAGGAGGCGGTGTAACGGGCGACATGGCGGGTTTTGCGGCAGCTACCTTTATGCGTGGCATAGATTTTTATAACATACCTACTACCGTATTGTCACAGGTCGACTCATCAGTAGGCGGCAAAACTGCAATTGATTTTGTCGGATATAAAAATATTGTGGGCGCATTTCATCAGCCAAAGGGTGTCATAATTGACCCTGATACTCTAAAGACTTTGCCCGAGCGTCAGATTTCTAACGGTCTTGCCGAGGTGGTAAAAATGGCGCTTACTCACGATAAAGAGTTATTTTCTATGTTTGAGGCTGACAGCTTTGACATTGACACGGTAATTGAGCGTTCTATAAAGATAAAACAATCGGTTGTAGAAGCCGATGAAAAGGAATCAGGAGTACGCCGCGTGCTTAATTTTGGTCATACGGTAGGTCACGCTATCGAGAGCAACACCCCAGACCTTTACCACGGCGAGTGTGTAGCGCTTGGTATGCTTCCTATGTGTAGCGACAAGGTAAGAGAAAGACTTGTTCTTGTACTAAACAAATTAAATTTACCAACAGCGATTGACTGTGACACGCAAAAAATCATAGATACTATGAGCCACGACAAAAAAATGGCTGGAGATATGATTTCGGTAGTGCGTGTAGAAAGTATAGGCACATTTGATATAACAAAAATTAAATTTTCTGATTTTGCAGACAGCATAAAGGCGGTGTACAAAAAATGAAAAACACCATAGGAAACAGTCTTACGGTTACACTCTTTGGCGAGAGTCACGGCAAGGCAATCGGTGCGGTTATAGATGGCATAGCATCGGGAATTGAAGTGGATGAAGAATATATAGCGTCACAGCTTACCCGTCGCAGACCAAAGGACGCACTATCTACCTCTCGACAAGAAAAGGACGAGTTTAGCATTTTAAGCGGTGTTTTTGAAGGCCGCACCACAGGCACACCAATTTGTATTACAATTCCAAACGCCGATACTCATTCGTCAGATTACGGTGAAATGCAGTATAAAATGCGCCCCTCGCACGCTGATTACACCGCTAACTGCCGTTATAACGGTTTTCAGGACTATCGCGGTGGCGGACACTTTAGCGGCAGAATAACTGCGGCTCTTGTAGCGGCAGGTGCGTTGGTTTTGCCCGCACTTAACAAAAAAGGAATTTGTATAGAGTCTAATATTTTGAATATTGCCGGCGAAACCGAGCAAGAAAAAATGCGTGATAAAATTCTTGCAGCAAAGGCCGAGGGCGACAGCGTTGGTGGCGTGCTTGAAACCTCGATTACAGGCGTTCCTGCCGGTGTGGGTGAGCCTTGGTTTGACACGGTTGAGGGTATGCTTTCTCACGCTATATTTTCTATCCCCGCAGTAAAGGGAATAGAATTTGGTTTAGGCTTTAACTTTGCCGATAAAAAGGGAAGCGAAGCAAATGACCAAATGTATGTAGACGGTGACAGTGTAAAATGCTATACCAACAATAACGGCGGCGTAATAGGTGGCATAACAAACGGTATGCCTATAGTCTTTCGCACTGTTATTAAGCCGACACCAACAATATCTAAAGAGCAAAAAACCGTTGATATAAGCACAATGCAAAACACAACAATCGCAGCTCGTGGCAGGCACGACCCGTGTATTGTGCACCGTGCGTCAGTTGTGGTTGAAAGCGTTGCGGCACTTGTAATTGCTGATATGTTAAGTGCAAAATATGGAACGGACTGGTTGGCAAAATAATGGAATACGGCTGTATTGGTGAAAAGCTGACACACAGCTTTTCTAAAGAAATTCACGCCCGGTTTTTTGATTACGATTATGAAATTAGGGAAATTCCAAAGGGCGAGCTTAAAGCCTTTATGACCGAAAGGAATTTTAAGGCAATAAACGTAACCATACCCTACAAACAGGACGTAATACCGTATTTAGACTGGCTTAGCGATACCGCAAAGCAAATCGGCGCGGTAAACACCATAATTAATCGTGACGGTAAGCTTTATGGCTACAATACCGATTTTGCGGGTATGACTGCTTTAATAAAGCTAAACGGTATAGAAATTAGCGGCAAGCTCGTATTGGTTTTAGGCAGTGGCGGCACCTCTAAAACTGCGGTTGCCGTGGCAAAAAGTCTTGGCGCACGTCAGGTGGTTCGCGTATCACGTACTGCAAAAGAAGATTGCATTACATACGAAGAAGCATATAAAAATTTTGCTGATGCCGAGGTTATAATTAACACTACCCCCTGCGGTATGTATCCCAATATTATAGGCGAGCCGATTGATATTGATGTGTTTAAAAAATGCGAGGCAGTAGTTGATGCTATTTATAATCCGCTTTGTTCAAACCTTGTAATAAGGGCTAAGTCTAAAGGTATAAATGCTACGGGCGGTCTTTATATGCTTGTAGCTCAAGCGGCTGTGGCGGCAGAGCTGTTTATAGACACTACTGTTAGTGAAGCAAAAATTTACGATGTTTATAAAAAAATAGTTGCCACTAAGCGTAATATCGTGCTTACGGGTATGCCGTCGTGTGGAAAAAGCACTATTGGCAAACGCTTGGCGGATGAACTTAGAATGCAATTTGTTGATACCGATGATGAGATTGTAAAAATGGCAGGCAAGCCGATTTCTCAAATTTTTGCGGATTTGGGCGAAGGCGGTTTTCGTGATATGGAGTCACAGGCTGTTGCCACGGTTTCGGCAAAACAAAACTGCATTATTGCAACGGGTGGCGGCGCCGTTTTACGTGAGCAAAATATTATCTTGCTTAAAGGCAACGGTACGATATATTTTATCGACCGACCACTCGAAAAACTCGTAAGTACTGATGACCGACCGCTTTCGAGCAATCGCGACGACCTTGTAAAGCGATATCACGAGCGGTATGATATATACTGCAATACAGCAGATAAAAGATTAGTGAATGATGGTGAGATTGAAACTCTCATAAATGCAATAAAGGAAGATTTTTTAAAATGAAAATACTTGTAATTAATGGGCCAAACCTTAATATGCTTGGTATTCGCGAGCCCGACATTTACGGCAAAAACACCTATGCTGACTTGTGTGAGCTTATTACCGATTATGCCACTAAAAAGGGCGTTGAGATAAAGCTTTTTCAGTCAAATCACGAGGGTGCTTTAGTTGATGAAATTCAGGCGGCTTACGGCAATTTTGACGGTATTGTTATAAACCCCGCGGCATATACACATACAAGCGTAGCGATTTTAGATGCCGTAAAATCGGTAGGTATTCCCACGGTTGAGGTGCATATTTCGGCAGTAGAAACACGCGAGGATTTCCGCCAGATTAGTTTTGTTCGCGAGGCTTGTATCAAGACAATCACGGGTCTTGGCTTTGATGGGTATTTAAGGGCTATTGACACCCTTACCCAAAACGGTAAGTAATTATGACAGTAACTATTAAAAAATCAAAAGCGGTTGGCACAATAGCCGCACCGCCGTCAAAATCTATGGCACACCGTGCACTTATTTGCGGTGCGCTATCGGCTGGTAGTGAGATTTACAATATAGAATATTCAAACGATATTTTGGCAACGCTTGACTGCCTTACAGCCTTGGGCGCAAAAATAGAAATTCAAGGTAGTAAAATAAAATGCGGCGGACTAAATCCTTTTAACTCAAAAGAAGCAACGCTTGACTGTCGTGAAAGTGGCAGCACACTACGCTTTATGATACCGCTTTGCATGCTTGCGGGCAGTAAAATTACCCTTACCGGCAGCGAAAGACTTTTTGCTCGCAATCTAACAATTTATGAAGAAATCGCAAAGCAAAATGGTATTATCTTTGAAAATGGTAAAAACAGTATTACCATTTGTGGAAAGCTAAAAAGCGGTAATTATAAGATAGCGGGTAATATATCGAGTCAGTTTATATCGGGTTTACTTTTTGCCTTGCCGCTTTTAGACGGTGACAGCACACTTGAAATCATAAGCGAATATGAAAGCGAGCCTTATGTAGATTTGACAATAAAATCTTTAAGTGATTTTGGCGTTGTAATCGAAAAGGGCGACCGCGTATATAAAATCAAAGGCGGTCAAAAATATGTTGCACGGAATATAACCGTTGAGGGTGATTACTCTAACGCGGCATTTTTAGACGGCTTTAATCTTTTGGGCGGCGATGTTAAGATTATAGGTCTTGATGAAGGCTCATTGCAAGGCGACAAAATATATAAGCAAATGTACGAGAGTATTAAAAACGGCGAAAAACAGTTTGACCTGTCAAATTGCCCTGACCTTGCTCCCGTTATGTTTGCGCTATCGGCAGTCTTTGGCGGAGCGCACTTTACAGGCACAAAACGCCTTAAAATAAAAGAAAGTGACCGCGCGGCTGCTATGCAAGCAGAGCTTGCAAAGTTTGGTATAAAGGTAGACGTTAATAATAATGACGTTACAGTACACGGCGGCGAATTAAAAGCACCGAGCGAAACACTTTGTGGGCATAATGACCACCGTATTGTAATGGCGCTTTCACTGCTTTGCACACTTACGGGTGGCAGTATAAATGATGCGCAGTCGGTAGCCAAAAGCTACCCCGACTATTTTGAAAAAATAAAATCTCTTGGAATAGTGATAGGCAGGCGATAGTCGAACGCGTCACGCCTGACAAATAATAATTTTTAATTTTTGCTTGTCTCATCACTTGTAATACAAAAGTATTACTTCGTTCTTCGACTTCGCCTCTCTTTGAAATTATTTATTTGGCAGGTCAAAGAGTTTCTCCGCGGCCTTTTTGTGAAAAGGCGAAGCGTGAGATTTGCAGCAAGGTGTTACCTTGCAAAAATAAACGCGAGAAAGGTGCGAAAAGACGGCGAGCGAAACCGTAACGGGATCGACTCTCGTCTGCCTCAAATGAATTTAAATGATGTAAAAAACGTACTTATTGTAGGTCTTGGACTTTTGGGTGGTAGCTACGCAAAGGCTCTTACAAGAAACGGCTTTGATGTAAAGGTAATAACCCTTAATCAAGATGATATTGATTACGCTGTGGGCGAGGGCTTTATATCGGGCGGCACAACCCAGGTTGACCCCGAGCTTATTGCCAATTCACAGCTCATAATATTTGCACTTTATCCGCATACATTTATAGAGTGGATTGAGCAATACGGCAACCTTATAAAGCCAGGCACGGTTATAACCGACGTTACAGGTGTTAAAGGCTGCATTGTCGAAAAGGTGCAAAATATGTTGCCCGGTGGTGTAGAATTTATTTCGGCGCACCCAATGGCAGGTAAAGAGACCTGTGGTGTACGCAGTGCCGACGACAGTATATTTAAAAAGGCTAACTATATTGTGGTGCCCACTAACCGCAACACAC
This sequence comes from Acutalibacteraceae bacterium, assembly GCA_045604765.1. Taxonomy (GTDB): domain Bacteria; phylum Bacillota; class Clostridia; order Oscillospirales; family Acutalibacteraceae; genus UBA737. The sequence continues at coordinate 22,815 of JAZUOS010000072.1, forward strand.
CCGACGGTATCAGACTTTGCTGTGATTTAGGGCGAGTACTCGGATTTAACGATATTTCAAGTCTTACCGTTCGTCAGCACGACGAAATGATAGCCTTTTTGTCACAGCTTACCCACGGAATTGCAATATCGCTTATGTGTGCAAACGGTGACCCAAACCTTGTGCGCTATACGGGCGACTCGTTCCGCGACCTTACCAGAATTGCTAACATAAATGACGAAATGTGGAGTGAGCTGTTTCTTGCTAATCGCGAGGCACTGCTACTTGAAATGGACGGCTACCGTGAGGCTTTTGACAGGCTTTACGATACAATAAAAAATAACGACCGAGACGCAATGCGAGATATGATGAAGCTCTCCAGCGCCCGCAGAAAGACCTTTAACGAAGGAGAGAAACTAATATGAGTATGGATTTTAAACGTAAACTACCAATTCCAAAGGAGATTAAGGAGCAATACCCCGTAACCGAAGAGCTTGCAAAAATTAAGGCTCAACGTGACGCCGATATCAAGGCTGTGTTTACGGGCGAATCGGAGAAGTTTTTGCTTATAATCGGCCCCTGCTCTGCCGACAACGAGGACGCCGTCCTTGATTATATGGGCAGACTAAAAAAAGTAGCGGATGAGGTTAGCGATAAAATTATTGTTATTCCACGCGTTTATACCAATAAACCGCGCACCACGGGCGAAGGCTACAAAGGTATGCTACACCAGCCAAACCCCGATGAAAAACCCGATATGTTAAAGGGCATTATTGCTATTCGCGATTTGCATATGCGAGCACTCAGTGATTACGGCTTTACATGTGCCGACGAAATGCTCTACCCCGAAAACTACCGATATTTGTCTGACCTTTTAGGCTATGTTGCTATTGGTGCGCGTTCGGTAGAAAATCAACAGCATCGCCTTGTTGCAAGTGGTATATCAATTCCTGTTGGTATGAAAAATCCAACAAGCGGCGACCTTACCGTTATGATGAATTCTATCAAAGCGGCGCAAACCAGCCACACGTATTTGTATCGTGGTTGGGAGGTTACAAGCTCGGGCAACGACACTGCACACGCAATACTTCGCGGTTATATGGATTTTGGCGGCAGAAATATATCAAACTACCATTATGAAGACATTGCCCATCTTTGCGAGCTTTATGAGGAATACGGACTTAAGAATCCTGCGGTTATTATTGACGCTAACCACGCGAACTCATCTAAGAAGTATCTCGAGCAAATCCGTATCTCAAAGGACGTTATCTATAGCCGTAACCACAACGACAACATCAAGCATCTCGTAAAAGGTCTTATGATTGAAAGTTATATCGAAGACGGCGCTCAAAAAATAGGCGAGCATATCTACGGTAAATCAATTACCGACCCATGTCTTGGTTGGGAAAAGACCGAAAATCTTATCTATAAAATTGCCGATACATTGGAGTGATAAAATGTTAGCATTTATAATAGCGTTGCTCTTTGGTGCGGGGCAGGTATACCTTACCTCGCAGCTTATTGATGCGTTTAACAAGAGAAACAGTAAAAAAATACTTTTGTTTTTTAGTGCAAAGTTTTTGAGTTATGCCATAGGTATAGGTGTTGTTGTGCTAAAATTTGTATGGCACATAAGCCTTATTCTTTACGGCTTTGCCGTCGGTGTGCCCATTACTGCAATAGCGTTGTTTGTATATAAAACAATTTACAAGAAATAATGAATTATAGGGAAAATATAATTTAATTTGTAGGGACCGGCTTCTAGACGGTCCGTGGGATATTAATGAAACTCACGGACTGTCCGGAGGCCAGTCCCTACACTGTGTCTTAAAGTCTTTGTAAACTTTTTATTTTTCAATTGACTTTAATAACTTGATATTGTAAAATAATATTAAGTATAATATATATTATTGGGGGAGTTATGTATGAAACCCGTTTATAAGCGCGTTTTACTTAAACTCAGCGGCGAGGTTTTAGCAGGTGAAAAGGGCACAGGCATCGACTTTTCAAAGGTAGAAGAGGTGTGTGTTGCAATTAAAGAGTGCGTGGACCTTGGGGTCCAGATTGCTATTGTCGTAGGTGGCGGTAATTTCTGGCGCGGTCGCTCAAGCGGACAAATGGACCGCACTCGCGCTGACCATATGGGTATGCTTGCTACTACAATCAACTCATTGGCGCTTTGCGATACACTCGAGCAGTTAGGCGTTACAACCCGTGTTCAAACAGCTATTGAAATGCGTCAGGTTGCAGAGCCGTATATTCGCAATAAAGCAGTTCGCCATTTAGAAAAGGGCAGGGTGGTCGTCTTCGGTTGCGGTACCGGTAACCCATTCTTTTCTACCGATACGGGTGCTGCTCTTCGCGGTGCGGAAATTTGCGCTGATGTAATCTTTAAGGCTACAAATGTTGACGGCGTTTATGACAGCGACCCAAGAACAAATCCAAATGCTAAAAAGTATGACACCCTTACCCACCACGATGTTTTGGCCAAAGAGCTTCATGTTATGGACTCTACCGCCGCATCACTTTGTATGGATAACGGTATCGACATACTTGTATTCAACCTTAACGACCCCCACAATATCGTTGATGCCGTATGCGGTAAGTCTATCGGCACATTAGTAAAATAATTTCAACAGGAGAAATTTTATGAACGAACTAATTAAAAATACCGAACAAAAAATGACAAAATCCATTGATGCACTCGACCGTGAATATAAGTCGGTGCGTGCAGGCCGCGCCAATGCTGCGGTGCTTGACCGCGTAAATGTTGACTATTACGGTGTGCCAACACCCGTTCAGCAGATGGCAGCCGTATCTGTGCCCGAGCCTCGCACACTTCTTATCACCCCTTGGGATAAATCAACATTAAAGGATATCGAAAAGGCTATTCTTACCTCTGAAATTGGTATCAACCCCCAAAATGACGGCACCTGCATTCGTCTTAACTTCCCACCACTTACTGAGGAGCGTCGTAAGGATATAGTTAAAGATATTCGCAAAAAAGGCGAGGATGCAAAGGTTGCAGTTCGTAATCAGCGTCGCGATGCGCTTGATAAATTAAAGGCGCTTAAAAAGAACAACGCCATAACCGAAGATGACGAATCAAACGGAGAGAAAAAGATTCAAAATCTTACCGACAAGTTCTGCAAGGAAATTGACGAGCTTGCAACACTTAAAGAAAAAGAAATAATGGAAATATAACAGTTAAAGCGGATTTTAATATCCGCTTTTATTGTCAAGAGAGGTTTTAAAATATGCCTATCTTTAAAAAGAAAAAAACCGAAGAACGAGTTTTGCCCGAGCATATCGCCATCATTATGGATGGCAACGGCCGTTGGGCAAAGCAGCGCTCCTTGCCACGCACAGCAGGTCACGCGGCAGGCAGTAAAAATTTTAAGGACATTGCCCGTTACTGCAATAAAATAGGGCTTAAGTATTTAACCGTATATGCCTTTTCTACTGAAAATTGGAAGCGTCCCAAAGAAGAGGTAGATAACATAATGAAAATCTTTAAAGAGTATCTCGAGGATGCTAAAAACTTTAAGGATGAAAATATTCAGGTGCAGTTTATTGGTGACCGCAGCGTGTTAGACGCCGACATTCAGTGTCTTATGAAAGAGGCTGAGGGCGAGTCGAGTGACGCTACAGGTCTACATCTTAATATCGCCATAAATTACGGCGGCCGTGATGAGATTGTTCACGCGGTTCGCGACATTGTAAAAAGCGGTATTGCCGCAGATGATATTACCGAACAAACAATTACCGAAAGCCTTTACACAAAGGGTCAACCCGACCCCGATTTTATTATAAGACCAAGCGGCGAATACCGACTTTCTAACTATCTTATATGGCAGTCGGCTTACGCTGAATATTGGTTTTCGGATATTTTGTGGCCTGACTTTAAGCCAAAGGATTTAGAAAAGGCTATTGAGGAGTTTAATAAACGAAATCGCAGATTTGGCGGCGTATAAGGAGAATTTTTTATGAAAAAACGAATTATTTCAGGCGTTATAATGGGCGCTTTGGTGGCGCTTGTGTTGGTGCTTGGTATTTATCTTGAAAATTTAATTATAACCACCTTTATCGCTATAGTTGCAGCGCTTGGTGTTGTTGAGTTTGTTTGCAACGCCGCAAAAATAGACAATGTAATTTTAAAAATACTGTCGGCTGTATATACGGTAGTAATGGTTTTCATACTGTCCGAATGGCTTGAAGGCATTCTTGGAGCGGCCAATAAATTTAGTAACAAAGGCACTTCGGCGATTGAGTTAGAAACTACTGACCTTTATATGCCAATGATTGCCGCACTCATTACAGTCGTTCATTTTGTTGTTTGCGCGGTGTTTATTCTTATAAAGCAAGCGGATTTTGACCTTTCTAAAATAGTGTCGCTTTGCGCTATGCCGCTGTTTTTGGCTTTTGCATTTTCAACATTGGGAAGCATAGTTATAACCTTTGGAAATATATACTATTTATTATTAGTGCTAAACTTTGCTTGCGTTTGCGATATGGGCGCTTACTTTGTCGGTGTCAGTATGGGTAAAACCAAGCTGTGCCCCACCATTAGTCCTAATAAAACGGTTGAAGGCGCCTTAGGCGGTATTATTTCAAGCGTTATTGTGACACTGGTAATCACCCTCTGCTTTGGAGAATTTGATAAAATTTTACCCACATTGTTACTTACAGTTCCGCTTTGTGTAGCTGGTATGATAGGCGATTTATTTGCGTCAATAATTAAACGCAAGGTAGGGCTTAAGGATTACGGTGATCTTATTCCCGGTCACGGCGGTGTGCTTGACCGAGTTGACAGCATACTGTTTATCTCACCGCTTGTATACGGCCTTTTGGTTTTGGGTGCACTTTAATGAAAAGGTTAATCATTTTAGGCTCTACGGGCTCTATCGGCGCACAAGCGCTTGATATAGTTCGTGCAAACCCTGATAAATACAAAGTAACCGCTTTGGCGGCGGGCAGTAATGTGGAGCTGCTCGAGAAACAGGCAAGAGAATTTAAGCCGCAGGTAGTGGCATTGTTTAACAAAGACACTGCTGCCGACCTAAAAGCGCGACTTGCCGACACCGATATAAAGGTGTTGTCGGGTGCTGACGGTGTTTGTGAAACGGCAGCAGGCGACGGTGATATGGTGCTTAATGCCATTGTGGGTATTGCGGGGCTTCGCCCAACACTTGCCGCTATTGAGGAAGGCAAAACTATTGCTCTTGCTAATAAAGAAACGCTTGTAACTGGCGGTGAAATTGTAAACTGTAAGTTAAAGGAAAAGGGCGTTACCTTGCTTCCTGTTGACAGCGAGCATTCGGCAATTTTTCAGTCGCTACAAGGCACGCCAAAGGGTAGTCTTAAAAAGATTTTGCTTACAGCATCGGGCGGACCGTTTTTTAACAAAACTCGCCAAGAACTCCAAAACGTTACCGTAAAGGATGCGCTTAATCACCCTAATTGGTCAATGGGCGCAAAAATCACCATAGATAGCGCAAGTCTTATGAATAAAGGACTTGAGGTTATTGAGGCGGTGCATTTATTTGGTGTTCCCGCATCGCAAATTGAGGTGCTGGTTCATAGACAGAGTATTTTACATTCGGCGGTAGAGCTTTCTGACGGCGCGGTTATAGCGCAGCTTGGCACACCTGATATGAAGCTTCCAATACAGTATGCGCTCACATATCCTGAACGAGATATGTGCTTTGAGCAGTTAGATTTATTTAAAATTGGTAGCCTTACTTTTGAACGTCCCGATTGTGACACATTTAGGCTGTTACCATTATGCATAGAGGCAATAAATAGAGGCGGACTTTACCCAACGGCTATAAACGGTGCTAATGAGGAATCGGTTAAATTGTTCCTTGAGGGCAAAATTAAGTTTTTGCAAATTGCAGAGCTTAATGAAAAAGCGATGAACCTGTGTGAAAATAAAAAAGATTTTACAGAAGAAGATATATTTGCAGCAGACGAGGCAGCGCGTCGAATAGTAAGAGAGGCGATATAAAATGAAACAGATTGATAAAAATACCGTAAAGGCTGAAAACCAGCTTCGTGATAAACACGACGTCACATTTGAGTGTGAGCAAAATACAGGCTTGCGTGTAATGATGGCAGGCAATTCTATTACACTTCACGAGCCGAGTCCTACAATTGGCTGGCACAATCAATGGGGTATGGCGGCATCCGCTAAAGAAAAGGATTATGTTCACGTGCTCAAAAAACATATTCAAGGCATAGCGCCCGACGCAACATTTTGCATTTGTCAGGCATATAAATGGGAACGCGATTTTGCAAACGGCAAGTTAGCATACCCAATTTATGAGGATGCGCGTAACTTTAATGCCGATATAATCGTTGTTCGCTTTATTGAAAACTGCCCACGTCAAGATTTTAATCCTGATGTTTTTAAACGTGAATACATGGATTTTATAAATTACCTTAACAAAAGCGGTAATGCTAAAGTTATACTTACAACTTCGTTTTGGGAGCACATAGCCGACAGCGTGGTGACCGAAGTAGCCAAGGAAATGGGTTGGCCGCTTGTTGTGCTTAACGACTTGGGTGAGCTTGATGAAATGAAGGCACTCGGCCTTTTCGAGCACAACGGCGTTGCAAATCATCCGGGCGACCTTGGTATGAAAACAATAGCCGATAGAATTTTTGAAGAGGTTAAAAAACTAATTTAATTTTTTAGGTTGTGATTATTATTTCTGCAATTATTGATTTTTTTAGTAAAGTTATTTCATTTTTTAGCGATAATGTGTTACCGTATGTTATAGCAATATTTTTGTTTTTGGTACTTATCATTATTCACGAATTCGGTCATTTTATTGCTGCAAAGCTTTTGGGTGTTCGTGTAAATGAGTTTGCGGTGGGCTTTGGACCCAAGCTTTTAAGATGGGGTAAAAAGGAAACAAAATATGCCATAAACCTTATTCCCTTCGGTGGCTACTGCGCTATGGAGGGTGAGGACGAGGCGAGCGGTGACGCTCGCGCATTTTGCAATAAAGCGGCTTGGCGACGGTTTTTAATAGTTATTATGGGCGCTACCTTTAACCTTATATTAGGTCTTATTTTGGTGGCAATTACCTTGATGCCGCAAAAACGCTTTACCACCACAACTGTAGCGGCCTTCCACGAAAATGCCGTAAGTCAAGAATACGGACTTCAAGAGGGCGATAAAATTATCGCAGTAGACGGCAGAAAAATTTTTACCACCTATGATTTGGGCTACGCTTTTAGCAATATTGATGACGGCGTAGTTGATATAACCGTTAAGCGTGACGGTAAAAAAGTAAATCTTGACAATGTTAAATTCGCAAGTGAGGAGATTGACAACATAAATTATCTTACGGTTGATTTTTATGTTGAGGGTAAAGATAAAACATTTTCAAACTTTATAGGTCACACCTTTGATACGGCGGTTTCAAACTGCGCTGTGGTTTACCGTTCACTTATAGATTTGGTAACGGGTAGATACGGCATAAGTGCAGTGTCGGGACCTGTTGGTGTTACAGCGGCAATTGGGGATATAGCAAAAACCAACGTTATGGACCTAATTCAAATTATGGCGCTTATAACCATAAATTTGGGTCTGTTTAATCTTTTGCCAATTCCCGCGCTTGATGGCGGCAGACTTGTGTTTATACTTTTTGAAATGATATTCCGCAAACCCGTGCCGCAAAAGTATGAATCGGTGATACACGCTGTGGGTATGGGGCTACTGTTGCTGTTTATGGTAATTATTACCTTTAAAGATATTTGGACACTTGTTAAAGGGTGATTTTATGTATACAAATGCTACAACTAAACGGGTTTTGGCAGGCGGCGTTGCTATTGGCGGTGGCGCGCCTATAAGCATTCAATCAATGCTTTGCGCTTCCGCGCACGATATTAAGGGCAATGTCGCCCAAGCGCTCGCTTTGCAAGAGGCAGGTTGCGATATTGTTCGTGTATCGGTACCCGATATAGAGACCATTAAAACCGTAGAGGCATTAAAACAAAATATAACCATTCCGCTTGTGGCTGATATTCATTTTGATTGGCGACTCGCAATCGAGAGCGTAGCAGCAGGTGTTGATAAGGTGCGTATAAACCCAGGTAACATTGGAGATGAAACCAAGGTGCGTGAGGTTGCAAGGGTTTGCCGTAAAAAAAATATACCGATAAGAATAGGCGTTAATTCGGGGTCTTTAGAAAAGGAGATACTCGCAAAATACGGCGCAGCTACACCCGAAGCGATGGTTGAAAGCGGGCTTTATCATATATCGCTTTTAGAAAAGTGTGATTTTGACAACATTGTGCTGTCGTTAAAGTCATCAAATCCGCAACGTATGTATGACGCTTACGTTTTAGCGGCAGAAAAATGCCCCTATCCGCTACACCTTGGCGTTACCGAGGCGGGTACTGAGAATATGGGCGTTATAAAATCCTCTGCAGGTATCGGCGGACTTTTGCTTCGCGGCATTGGCGATACGCTTCGCATTTCGCTTACCGACGAGCCTGTCAAAGAGGTTGACGCCGCTAAAAAGCTACTTAAAGCATTGGGTATTAGAAACGACGGCATAAAATTTGTATCTTGTCCTACCTGCGGCAGAACCGAGATTGATTTGATAGGTCTTGCGAAGCAAGCCGAGGAACGCTTTGCAAAAATAGATAAAAATTTAACCGTGGCTATTATGGGCTGTGTTGTAAACGGTCCCGGTGAGGCAAGTGCCGCCGATATAGGTATTGCGGGCGGCAAGGATTGCGGTGTTATATTTAAACACGGCAAAATTATTCACAACAAGGTATCCGAAGAAAAGCTGCTTGACGTATTAGAAGAAGAAATAAATAAAATGTGAGGAATATAAATGTACTCTTTTGGGGAACTGTTTGGTACATATTTAAGTGCAGAAACGTTAAACGCATTTAGTGAAGTAACCATTAATGAATGTGCATTAAACAGTGAAGCGCGTAATTTAAAATTAAAGCTTTACAGCAAAAATTACATACCTTGCGCAAAGATAAATATTTTGCGTGAGGAGATTAAGCACGCCTTGCAGTTGGAGAGTGACGCTGTTGAAATTTGTTTTGATAGTGGAGCTTTATGTGTTGCGGCGATAGAGGATATTGTCTTAGAAATTCGCACAAAGAATATAATCTTTAACGGATTTTTTAATGAGGCGCAGTATACTCTTGACGGCAATAACTTAAAAATATCATTAAAATATGGCGGTTACAGCAAAATACAAGAGGGTAATTTTGAAACCATTTTTAAAACGGCTGTAAAAAAGCATTTTGGTTTAGATGTCAACATTTCTTTTGACGGCGTGCTTGAGGACGCACCCATTGTTTTGCCCGAGCCGGAGGTTGTTGTGCATAATACTGCCGAAAAAGCAAAGTCAGCACCAAAAGAAGAGGCACCAAAAGAAGAAAAGAAATATGATTACAAGCCAAAGGACGGGCTACCTGTATATCTTGAAAGTGCAAAGCTTTTTTATGGTAGAAAAATAGATACAAACGTAAAAAAACTAACGTCTGTTATATTGCCGCAAAATGATGGTGAAAGTGTATATGTTTGCGCTTGGGGCGAGGTATTTGGTTGCGAAAGCAAGGTTCTTGACACCAAACGCGGCGGCAAAATGGTTAAGGTTAAATTTTATTTTAGCGATACCACCAATTCGTTTAGTGCTTCGCTTACAAAATTCTTTGACCCTAAATATAGCAAAAATATGGATGCTGATGCAGCTGAATTTTTAATTTCTGTGTCAGCTCTTAAAAACGGCGCGTGCGTAATTGTAAACGGCGACTATTCTTATGATAGCTGGTCGCGGGACTTTGTGCTTGATGTTAAGGCACTTGCAACTATAAAAAAATATGAAGAAACCGACGATTTTGAGGGGACCAAACGCGTAGAGCTGCACTGCCACACCAATATGTCGGCAAAAGACGCAGTTGCAAGTGCGGGTGACATTATAAACCGCGCATACAAATGGGGACACAAGGCTGTTGCCATTACCGACCACGGTGTTGTTCAGGCGTACCCGGCAGTTGCTGAAGCGGTTGGTAAAATCCGTAAAGGCGGCGGTGAATTTAAGGCAATTTACGGCGTTGAAAATTACTTTATTGACGATACCCGTTATGACATTTCAAATCTTACCAATAAAGAAATTGCAAAGCTTCGTAATCATCAGATTTTGCTTGTTAAGAATTTAGTAGGTCTTAAAAATTTATATCAGCTTATATCTGAGGCGCATCTTCATAACTTTTACGGTAGACCGATTATTTTGCGTTCGCAGTTAGATGCTCACCGAGAGGGTCTTATAGTCGGCTCCGCTTGTGAGCAGGGTGAGCTTTATCGCGCAATAATCGACGGCAAGGACGAGAAAACACTTTTGGAAATTGCCGATTATTACGATTATCTCGAAATTCAACCGCTTGGCAACAACGAATTTATGGTGCGTGACAGTGTGCGTCCCGATAAGGTTGACAAAAAGGGAAATGTTACACCAAACCGTTTTAAACACGTTACAAGCATCGATGTCGTAAAAGATTTTAACCGCAGGGTTGTAGAGCTTGCCGATAAACTGGGGAAACCTGTTGTGGCTACAGGCGACGTGCACTTTCTTAAAAAGGAAGACGGCATTATCCGTCAGATAGTTATGGCAGGACAAGGTTTTGATGACATTGATAATCAAGCCCCGCTTCACTTTAAATCCACTACCGAAATGATGGAGGATTTCTCATATTTTGGTGAGCGTGCTTACGAATTCGTAGTAGAAAACCCAAACAAGATAGCCGATATGGTATCGGACGAGGTTATCCCTGTACCAAAGGGAAATTATCCGCCTGTTATTGAAGGCTCGGATGATTTGCTTCGTGAGATTTGCTGGCGCAACGCCAAGGCTATGTACGGCGACCCTGTGCCTGAAATAGTCGAAAAGCGTCTTAACAAAGAGCTTAATTCAATTATCAACAACGGCTTTTCTATAATGTATATCTCGGCGCAAAAGCTTGTTGCCAAGAGCGAAGAGCTTGGTTACTACGTTGGCTCGCGTGGTTCGGTAGGCTCGTCCTTTGTCGCAACAATGGCAGGCATATCAGAGGTTAACCCATTGGCTCCGCACTATGTGTGTCCAACCTGTCAGTATAGTGAATTCTTTACCGACGGTTCGGTGGGTTCGGGCTTCGACCTGCCCGAAAAGAACTGCCCGCACTGCAACACTCCGCTTAACCGCAACGGTCATGATATACCATTTGAGACCTTCTTAGGCTTTAAGGGCGACAAGGTGCCTGATATCGACCTTAACTTCTCGGACGAAGTGCAAAATACAATTCAAGAATACACAAAAACCCTTTTTGGTGCCGAAAATGTTTACAAGGCGGGTACAATTTCTACCATAGCCGAAAAAACCGCCTTTGGTTTTGCAAAGGCCTATGCCGAAAAGATGAATGTTACACTTTCGCAAGCAGAGCTTAACCGTCTGGCAAGCCTTGTAGAAGGCTCAAAGGTTAAGACCACTACGGGTCAGCACCCCGCGGGTATGATTATTGTGCCGCAGGGTATGACAATCTGCGATTTTTGCCCCGTGCAGCACCCTGCTGACGATACGAGCAGTGATATTATTACAACCCACTTTGATTTCCACTCTATTCACGATACAATTCTCAAGCTTGATGAACTCGGCCACGTGGTGCCTACTACATATAAATATCTTACCGAGTATTCGGGTATTGACGTAAACGATGTTTCTATGAGCGACCCCAAGGTTTATAGCCTGTTTACCTCGACCGAGGCTTTGGGTGTAAAACCTGAAGATATTGAGTCAAACACAGGCACATTTTGCTTGCCCGAGTTTGGCACCTCGTTTGTACGCGGAATGCTTGTTGACTGCAAACCAAAGAATTTCTCAGACCTTTTGCAAATATCGGGTCTTTCACACGGTACCGACGTTTATCTCGGTAATGCAAAGGACCTTATCGATAACGGCACCTGTACCATTTCAGAGGTTATAGGTACCCGTGATAATATAATGGTTTACCTTATACATCAGGGTATGGACGAGGGACGAGCCTTTAAGATTACCGAAACGGTGCGCAAAGGCTTGGTTGCAAAAGGCAAAGTGTCTAAAGAAGAATGGGGACAAATGGAAGAAGATATGCGAGCAGTCGGCGTGCCCGAGTGGTACATAGGCTCTTGCTATAAGATTAAGTATATGTTCCCGAAAGCTCACGCGGCAGCGTATGTTATCTCGGCAATAAAGCTCGGTTGGTATAAGGTATATAGACCGCTCGAATTTTACTGTGCCTACTTTACCGCTCGTCCTGAGGACGTTGACGTGCCCACCGTTATTAAGGGTAGGGGCGCCGTGCTTGCCAAAATGAACGAGATTAAGGCAAAGGGTAAAGAGGCTACTAAAAAAGAGCTTGATACCTATGACGTATTGCTTATAATCAACGAAATGATGGCGAGAGGCATCGAGATACTGCCTATTGATATCAAGCATTCCCACGCTATGAAGTTCTTGCCCGAAAACGGCAAAATGCGTCTGCCTTTCGGCGCACTTTCGGGCGTTGGTGAAAAAGCGGCATATTCTATATATGAAGCGGCGCAAAAGGGTGACTTTGTGTCACGTGAGGATTTTGCCGTTGAAGCAGGTGTTTCAAAAACAATTATCCAGAATCTTGCCGACCTCGGCGCTATGGATGATTTGCCTGATACAAATCAAATGTCACTGTTTTAAAATTCAAAAGATGTCCTGTTTTCGCAGGGCATCTTTTTTGATGGAAAATGCTTTAAAAAAGTAAGTTTCAACTTTATTACTTGTGAAAAAACAATAAAATTTTAACTTTTCGAAAGAAAAAGGTTGCAATTTTGTAACCTTTTGGTATAATAAGACTATAAAAGGTTACAAAATTGTAACAATTTTGAGAGGAGAATTTTTGTGTGTGATGTAATTACGCTGATTATCAACTGTATAAAAAGCGCGGCATCTACAATTAAAAATAGTTCAAGCAGAGCAAAAAAGGGTATGTTTGCGGGTGTGGCAGTATTAGCAATACTTGCAAGCCTTTCTTTCACAGGCACCCGTATAGCATATAAGGTTAATTACAGCGGCAATACAATTGCTACCGTTAGCAGTAAAAAACAGTTTAACGACGCGTTGCAGCTTGTTGCGGGTATGGTAGACGGCAAGGGTGTTGAAACGGTAGTTGAGGAACCCGAATTTAACACCACAGTTGTGCTTAGCGAAAATATTAATAACACAGCAGAGGTTGCTGATGCAATAATTGACAATACCGATGCAATAGTTAGGGCATCAACCCTTTATGTAGACGGCAACGCCGTAGCGCGCGCCGAAAAGAGAGTGTTAGACAGTATTATAAACAACCGTCTTAACAGCTTTAATGTTGAAAATCAACGGTGTACAAGCCGTTTCGTTAATGCGGTATCGCGCGAAGATGGATATTTTATGGCAGCCGACCTTGATAACAAAAATGATATAGAAGCGGTTGTGAATTCACTTGCTGTTATTACCGAAATGCGTCAGGTTAGCGACATTATAGTGCCTTATAAGAGCACTGTTCAAAAAACAAATGAGCAAATCGTTGGCTACAGCGCCGTAACCGTTACGGGTGTATCGGGTGTAAACCGTGTAACGCAGGATGTAGTTATGCTTAACGGTGAGGTTCAGTCTTGTGTGGATGTTGACACACAGGTTGTGGTGGCTCCCGTTAATGAGGTGGTAGTTAAAGGCACTGCAAGAACGCTTGCCTCTGCTAAACAAAAGCAGCAGGCTCACAGCGCAGGCTTTATATTCCCACTGCCCAGCGGTACTTGGCGTGTTAGCTCATACTATGGTGACGGCAGAAACCATAAGGGCGTTGACATTTGCGCTAAAAGCGGCACATCTATTTTTGCTGTGGCTGATGGCAAGGTCGTGCACTCGGGCTGGAAGGGCAACTACGGTTATTGTGTAATTGTTGAACACGAGGGCGGTATGCGCACACTCTATGCACATGCAAAGCAGCTTTGCTGCAATGTCGGCGACACCGTATCACAGGGTGAGGTTATAGCATTGGTTGGCACAACAGGTCAGTCAACGGGTAACCACTTGCATTTTGAGGTTATTGTAGGCGGCAGAAACCAAGACCCCGCGCCGTATATAAATTTAGATTAATTTTTAAAATTGCATTTAAATCCTCTGCGATATGCAGAGGATTTTTTGTGTATTTAACCTTGACTAAACCACAATATTTAGTATATAATGTATACTGTATATTAATGTGAAAAAATATTGCTAATTGCAAGGAAGTGTAATTTTTGGCTAAAGCAAAACCACAATATGACAATACAAGTATTCAAAAACTTGAAGGTCCTGACCGAGTGCGAAAACGCCCCGGCGTAATATTCGGCTCCGACGGTCTTGACGGCTGTGAGCATTCGGTTTTTGAAATAATATCTAACTCTATCGACGAAGCGCGTGAGGGCTACGGTAAAAAGATAGTTATTACCTACCATAGCGATAACTCAATCGAGGTGCAAGACTTTGGTCGTGGTTGCCCTGTAGATTACAACTCTAAATACGATTGCGAAAACTGGGAAATGGTTTTTTGTGAGATGTATGCAGGCGGTAAATACGGCACCGACGAGGGCTCTAACTACAGCACCTCAATCGGTCTTAACGGTCTGGGCCTTTGCGCTACGCAGTATGCGGCTGAGTGGATGGACGTTGAGGTAAAACGTGACGGCTTTAAGTATAACCTTCATTTTGAAAAGGGCTTTAATAAAGGTGGACTTACAAAAGAGGCATACACCGGTCGAGATACGGGCACCAAAATTCGTTGGAAGCCCGATATAGAGGTCTTTACCGATATAAATATTCCGCGCGATTATTTTATCGACACACTTAAAAGACAGGCTATTGTAAATGACGGCTTGCTGTTTGAGTTCCGTGAGCAGCAGGGTGCTCGTTATATAACACAAGATATTATTTATGAAAACGGTATTTCCGATTACGTTAACGAAACGGTAGGCGAGGAAAAGCTTACCTCGGTGCAGTTTTGGTCGGCTGAGCGCAAGGGCCGTGACCGTGACGACAAGCCTGAGTATAAGGTGAAAATAAATGCGGCGCTAACTTTTTCTAACCGTCACACCTTAAAAGAGTATTACCACAATTCAAGCTGGCTTGAATACGGCGGCGCGCCCGAGCGTGCTGTTAGAAATGCGTTTGTTTATCAAATTGACTCATATTTAAAGCAAAACAATAAATATAAAAGCGGCGAAAGTAAGATAACCTTTTCCGATATAGAAGAGTGTCTGGTGCTTGTTATCTCGTCATTCTCACCCGGTGGTTTGGTATCGTACGAAAACCAGACCAAAAAGAGCATTACCAACAAATTTATCGGCGATGCTATGACCGAGTTTTTGCGTCATCAGCTTGAAATCTATTTTATTGAGAATAAGGCTGAGGCCGAAAAAATTGCCGAGCAAGTGCTAATAAACAAGCGAAGCCGTGAGAGAAGCGAAAAAGAAAGAATAAATCTTAAAAAGACGCTCGCTACAGGCAACTCAATGGCAGATAGAGTTCAAAAGTTTGTTGACTGCCGTAGCAAAGACGTAAACGAGCGCGAGCTTTATATAGTTGAGGGTGACTCGGCTTTAGGCTCTTGTAAGCTTGCTCGTGACGCAGCGTTTCAGGCTATTATGCCCGTTCGCGGTAAGATACTTAACTGCCTTAAAGCAGAATACGACAAGATTTTCAAAAGTGAAATCATCACCGATTTGCTTAAGGTTTTAGGCTGTGGTGTAGAGGTTAAGTCAAAGGCAAACAAAAACCTTTCTAACTTTGATATGGCAAATCTGCGTTGGAACAAGATTATAATCTGTACCGATGCTGACGTCGATGGCTTCCATATTCGTACTCTTATTCTTACAATGATTTACCGCCTTATGCCAACACTAATTAGTGAAGGCAAGGTGTTTATAGCTGAAACACCACTTTATGAAATAAACACCAAGGCAAAGACCTATTTTGCGTATGACGAAAACGAAAAGACTGATATACTAAATGAAATAGGCGACGAAAAATACACACTTCAGCGTTCAAAGGGACTTGGTGAAAACCAACCCGATATGATGAACCTGACTACTATGAACCCCGAAACGCGACGTCTTATAAAGATACTTCCCGAAGATGCCGAATATACAAGCGAGATGTTTGATTTGCTGCTCGGCGATAATCTTGCAGGCAGAAAAGACTACATTTCGGAATACGGCTATCTATATATGGATGACGCCGATATTAGCTAAAGGAGATATAAAAATTGGCTCCAAGAAAGAAAAAAGAAACAGAACAAAAGTCTAAAAAACCACAAAGCAATGCCTATATTGCGGGTGCAGGCACAGTGGTAGAAAGCTTGGTTACCGAAACGCTAAAGTCAAACTTTATGCCGTATGCTATGAGCGTAATTATTTCTCGTGCCATACCTGAAATTGACGGCTTTAAGCCCTCTCACCGCAAACTGCTTTATACAATGTATAATATGGGCTTGCTTAAAGGTAACACCATAAAATCGGCTAATATTGTTGGTCGCACTATGCAGCTTAACCCCCACGGTGATGCTGCAATCTACGAAACAATGGTGCGACTAAGTGAAGGTAACGAAGCGCTACTGCATCCTTACGTTAAGTCAAAGGGTTCATTCGGTAAGGCATACTCTCGCGATATGCAGTGTGCAGCTTCACGTTATACTGAGGCGCGTCTTGCACCCATAGCCGAAGAGCTGTTTGTAGATATTGACAAGGACACCGTTGATTTTGTAGATAACTATGACGCTACAATGAAAGAGCCGGTGCTGTTCCCCGTAACGTTTCCGTCAATACTTGTAAATGCAAATATGGGTATCGCGGCAGGTATGGCAAGCAATATTTGCCCCTTTAATCTACGTGAAGTGTGTGAAACTACCATTGCATATATTAAAGATAATGATATAAACGTGGCTGACACACTTTTAGCCCCCGATTTTCCAATAGGTGGTGAGCTGCTCTACGACCGCGCAGAAATGGAAAAGATTTACGAAACAGGTCGCGGCAGCTTTAAAGTGCGTGGCACCTACGAGTATGATAAGTCAAACAACTGTATCGATATAAAATCTATTCCGCCTACCACCACAACCGAAGCGATAATCGAAAAGGTAATTGATCTTGTAAAGGCAAAAAAGATTACCGAAATTAACGATATTCGTGATGAAACCGACCTTGGCGGTCTTCAAATTACAATAGATTTAAAACGTGGTGTTGATGTAGAAAAACTTATGAAAAAGCTTTTCAAGATGACACCGCTTCAAGACAGTTTTTCTTGTAACTTTAATATTCTTATCGCTTCAAGTCCGATGGTCTTGGGTGTAAAAGACATCATAAGCGAGTGGGTTGCGTTTCGTAGTGAATGTGTACGCCGCCGAGTTTACTTTAAGCTTGAAAAGGCAAAGGGTAAATTGCACCTGCTTAAAGGTATGGAGAAAATTCTTCTTGATATCGATAAGGCGATAAAGATTGTTCGCGATACTAAAGAGGAAAAAGAGGTTGTGCCAAACCTTATGATAGGTTTTGGCATTGACGAGACACAAGCGGAATACGTAGCCGAAATCAAGTTGCGTCACCTAAACCGCGAATATATATTAAAGCGTCTTGACGAAATTGAAAATCTCGAGAAAGAAATCGAAGAGATGCAGTCTATTCTTGATTCAAAGGCAAAAATCAAAAAAATTATTGTAAAAGAGCTTGAAGAGGTTATTAAAAAATACGGTCAAGACCGTAAAACTCGAATTGTTTCGTCTGAAACTGAGGATGTTACCAACGAGCCTGAAGTGCTTGACGAATCACCCGTGACTCTCTTCTTTACAAAAGACGGCTACTTTAAAAAGATTACACCACTTTCTCTTCGTATGAGTGGCGAGCAAAAGCTAAAAGAGGGCGACGAAATTACGCAGGTAATTGAGTCAACCAATGCCCACGACTTGTTGTTTTTTACAACCAACGCCCAGGTTTACAAAAGCCGTGTTATTGACTTTACTGATGGTAAGGCAAGCGCGCTTGGCGACTTTGTTGGCAGTAAGCTCGGTTATGACGAGGGCGAATCGAGCCTTTATATGATTGAAACCAAAGACTATTCGGGCTTTGTTATCTTTGTGTTTGATAACGGTCGTATTGCCAAGGTTCCGCTAAAATCGTATGAAACCAAAACAAACCGCAAAAAGCTTATCAAGGCATATTGTGAGAAGCATAAGATTCACACGATTCTTTATTTTAAAGAGGATTGCGATATTCTGCTTAAATCTACAAACAACCGAATGCTCTTGGTAAATACCGCTATGGTTCCTGCAAAAGCAACTAAGGATAACGGCGGTATTGCGGTGATGACTCAGAAGAAGGGTCAGCGCATATTTACGGCAGAGGTGTATGTAAAGGATAGCCTTGATAATCCGCATCGCTACCGCACAAAGAATTTGCCTGCCGCAGGCGCATTGCCGCAAAAGGAACAGGCAACTCAAACCACACTTGACATATAGCGCTTTTAGCGGTAAAATAAAAAACCGTCCGAAAAGCCACATACCTTGAATGTTTTCAAAGTAAAAAATGCATCTCGGGCGGCATGTCCGCCTCGAAATGCAAACGCTGTTACTCGTGGCTGACAATATTTAATATTAACATTTTACATTCAATTATACGTATTTGGAGTTGGTAAATTTATGAATAAAGAACTCGCAAAGCAGTATGACCCAAAGGATGTTGAAGACCGCAT
Organism: Acutalibacteraceae bacterium; assembly: GCA_045604765.1. Lineage (GTDB taxonomy): Bacteria > Bacillota > Clostridia > Oscillospirales > Acutalibacteraceae > UBA737. Next base: position 41,582 of record JAZUOS010000072.1, read on the forward strand.
TTATAAAATGTGGCTTGACGGAAAATACTTTCACGCAAAATGTGAAGAGGGCAAAGATACTTATACAATAGTTATTCCGCCACCAAACATCACAGGTCAGCTTCATATGGGACACGCGCTTGACAACACCTTGCAGGATATTCTTATCCGCTTTAAGCGTATGCAAGGATTTGACACTCTTTGGCTTCCCGGCACCGACCACGCGTCGATTGCAACCGAGGCTAAAATTGTTGAGGCAATGAAAAAAGAAGGTATCACAAAAGAGGATATTGGCCGTGATGGCTTTTTAGAGCGCGCTTGGGAATGGAAACGTCAGTACGGCGGCAGAATTATTGAGCAGCTTAAAAAGCTCGGTTCTTCTTGTGACTGGGACCGTGAGCGTTTTACACTTGACGAGGGCTGTAACAAAGCCGTTCGTGAAGTGTTTGTAAAGCTATATGAAAAAGGTCTTATCTATCGCGGCGAGCGCATCATTAACTGGTGCCCACATTGTAAGACATCTATTTCTGATGCCGAGGTTGAATATGAGGAGCAGGCAGGTCATTTTTGGCATTTGCGTTATCCCTTTGCTGACGGCAGCGGATATTTAGAGCTTGCTACAACCCGTCCCGAAACCTTGCTTGGCGATACTGCAGTTGCAGTAAACCCAAATGATGAGCGATATAAAGATTTAATCGGTAAAGAGCTTGACCTTCCGATAGTTCACCGTAAGATACCGGTTGTTGCTGACGATTACGTTGAAATGGATTTTGGTACAGGTGTTGTTAAAATTACACCTGCGCACGACCCTAATGACTTTGAGGTTGGTCTTCGTCACAATCTGCCCGTTATTTGCGTAATGACCGATGACGCAAAGATTACCGAGGACTATCCAAAATATGCAGGAATGGACCGTTACGAAGCTCGTAAGGCCATCGTTGCCGACTTGGAAGCTGAGGGTGCTCTCGTTAAGGTAGAGGATTATACTCACAATGTTGGTACCTGTTACCGTTGTGGCACTACTGTTGAGCCAGCTGTTTCAAAGCAGTGGTTTGTAAAGATGAAACCTTTGGCTACCCCTGCAATTGACGCAGTTAAAAACGGTGAGACAAAGTTTGTTCCACAGCGTTTTGAAAAGGTTTATTTCCACTGGCTTGAAAACATCCGTGACTGGTGTATTTCTCGTCAGCTTTGGTGGGGACACCGCATACCCGCTTGGTACTGTGAAGAATGCGGTGAGATAACCGTTTCACGTGAGGATGCTACAAAGTGTGCTCATTGCGGCAGTGAAAAGATAGTTCAAGACCCCGATACACTTGACACTTGGTTCTCTTCAGCACTTTGGCCATTCTCTACTTTGGGTTGGCCCGATGAAACCGAGGATTTAAAACACTACTATCCTACAAACACACTCGTTACAGGTTATGACATTATTCCATTCTGGGTAATGCGTATGATGTTCTCTGGGATTGAGCACACAGGCGAAGTGCCATTTAACACAGTGCTTATTCACGGCCTTGTTCGTGATTCTCAAGGCAGAAAAATGTCAAAGTCTTTGGGTAACGGTGTTGACCCGCTCGAAGTAATCGATACCTACGGCGCTGACGCACTTCGTTTCTCACTTGCTACGGGTAACAGCCCAGGTAACGATATGCGTTACATTCCTGAGCGCGTAGAAGCAAGCCGTAACTTTGCAAATAAGATTTGGAACGCAGCAAGATTTATACTTATGAATCTTGAAAGTGACGAGGTTATGCCGATTAATACCGCTGACCTTGCGCTCGAAGATAAATGGATAATTTCTAAATATAATACACTTGTAAAGGACGTTACCGAAAACCTTGACCGATTCGAACTTGGTATGGCTGTACAAAAGCTTTACGACTTTATTTGGGACGTATTCTGCGATTGGTATATCGAGATTTGTAAGGCACGTCTAAATGGTGAAGATATCGCGGCTAAAAATACCGCACGCAGTGTGCTTGTGTATGTGTTTACAAACACATTGGCGCTACTGCATCCGTTTATGCCTTTTATCACCGAAGAAATCTGGCAAACAATGCCACACGGTGACGAAGAAGCTTTGATGATAACCGAATGGCCCAAGTTCTGCGAAGAATTTAACTTTGTAGCCGAAGAGGCTGAATTTGAAAAGATTATGCTTGTAATCAAGGCTATTAGAAACCGTAGAGCTGAGATGAACGTTCCACCTTCTAAAAAGGCAAAGGTTTGCATCCAAACTGCTTCTGCCGATACCTTTAGCACGGGCATCTCATACATTTGCCGTCTTGCATCTGCGTCTGAGGTTGAAATCGGCGACAACTTTGACGCCGAGGGAGCTGTTCGCGTGGTTACCGATGCGGCTACCGTTTATATGCCTATGAAAGAGCTTGTTGATGTTGAGGGTGAAATTGCCCGACTTAACAAGGATTTGCAAAAGGCAATAGTAGACAAAGAGTTCTTTGAAAAGAAACTTAACAACGCAGGCTTTGTTGCAAAGGCGCCCGCAGCTGTTATTGAGCAACAGCGCGCAGGTCTTGCAAAAGCGCTTGATAAAATCAAGATGATTGAAGACAGTATTAACGAAATCAAGGCTCTTGGTTAAAAACTAAAAGAAAGAGAGTCGAATTTTTTCGACTCTCTTTAATATTACAGCAGATGTATTTTTCTTTATCAAATTAACAAAAGTCGGATCG
>JAZUOS010000073.1:0-17761 GCA_045604765.1 Acutalibacteraceae bacterium
CTTTTGTAACAATTTTTACCATTACAAATTTTTTAATTTCACTTATTGGAATAATAATTATTGCCAACAGTAGACTTAAAATGAATTGACCGAACTTAAGTGTTGTAAGTCCAAATACAGCGCCTGCAGGGGTAAGCACCAAAAAGATTGAAATAAACAGCACTAAAACCGAAGTAAAGTTCATAAACTTATTTGATTTGAAATCGGCTTTAATAAGCGATTGCTGCGTTTTCATATTAAACGAATGGAAAATCTGTACCATAGAAAGCGTTGCAAATGCCATTGTGGCGCCCACGGCTGCACCGCCTATAGCAAAGGCTATAAGTGTTAAAACAGCAATAACCAAAGAGTCACTGATTATGTTTAAAAGTGCGTTACGGCTAAATAAATGACCCGATAGGGTAAGGGGCTTTTTGTGCATAACATTGGGTTCGGAATTTTCGACCGTTAGCGAAATAACCGATGTGCTGTCGGTAAGCACATTTATCCACAGCAGCTGCACAGCTGCAAGCGGTGGCATACCAAATATAATCATACCCAAAATATACGCTGCTATCTCACCAAAGTTGCAGGCAAGAAGATATGATACTGCCTTTTTTACATTATCGAAAAGAGCTCGACTTTCGCGTATGGCGCCGACCATTGTCATAAATTTTTTGTTTTTAACAATTACATCGGCGTTACCTTTAGCAGCATCTGCGCCAAATTGACCCACAGTGCAGCCAATATCGGCAACCGACAACGCGTCGGAATCCTCAAAGCCGTTACCTGTTGCGGCAACGATTTTGCCGCAAGCTTGCCAGGCTTTAATAATTCTGATTTTATCTTCGGGAGTTATTCGTGCATAAACTGAATATTTTTCAATGCTTTGGGTTAACTCTTCGTCAGACATTTCATTGAGCTCTGCCCCTGTAATCGCTTGAGAATCATCGGTCAAAATACCGATTCTGCGCGCAATTGCCTTGGCGGTTAAAATATTATCGCCCGTTATCATAACCGTGCGTATGCCGGCAATATTACAGGTGTTTATAGCTTCAACCGTGTCAGATTGAGGTGGATCGTTAAGACATATAAGCCCCACAAAGTTGAGACTGCTTTCAACAGTTTCGGCATCGGGGTTAGCGGGAACATCGTCAAGCGGCTTTAAGGCGATACACAAAACACGGTAAGATTTTTCTGCCAAATCATCACAAAGCTTTAAAACCTTGTCTTTTTCAGCAAGCGTACAGTTTGGCACCACTATTTCGGGCGCGCCCTTAACAATGGCAACGGGTCTGCCGCTTATCATATTTATGCTGGTCATTGTTTTGCGCACGCTGTCAAACGGTATTGATGAAAGACGGGGGAAGAGATTGCCTATCTCTTGCCGTGACATTGATAGAAATTTAATTCCCGCATTTTCTATTGCGGTTTCGGTAGAGTCATTTTCAAGCATTGAGCAGGCAACTGCAAGCTGTAAAACACCCGCCGACTTTTCGGGCAAAGCATCTTTGGTAACATCGGTCAACTGTTCGCCGTCAAAAATAAGGTTAAGCTCCATATTGTTTTTGGTAAGAATACCGGTCTTGTCAACGCAGATAACCTCGGTTTTGCCAAACATTTCAAGCGCTTTGGTGTTTTTGATAATTATATTATCGTCAACCATACGCTTTATGCCAAGCGCTATAACTATTGTGGATATAGCGGGTAGGCTTTCGGGCATAGCGCTTATTCCTAATGCAACCGCATTCATAAGAGCGTTTACAGTTGTCAGGGCGAAATTGTTAGATGCAAAGTTTTGAATAACACCGATTAAAAATGCTATAACACAAAATGCGAGAACGGCAATGTTAATAATTTTGCCACTGTTTGCAAGTGTGTCGGTTATAGGTAATGTTTCTGAATTTGTTTGTCGGCTTATGTCGGTTTGTTTACCGATTTCGGTGCAAAGTCCCGTTTCAACAACAACGGCTGTAGCGCGGCCGTGCACTACATTACAGCCTGCAAACACCATATTTTTTCGCTCGGTTACATTTGCAATATCCTCGACAACAATATCGGCAATTTTTTCTACAGGAATAATTTCTCCCGAAAGTATTGCCTCGTTGCAACGCAGGGCGTCCGCTTCAATAATTCTGGCATCTGCAGTGATATAGTCGCCTTCATTTAAAAGCATAATATCACCTATTACCAGCATTTCGGCTGGTATTTGTTTTTCACTGCCGTCGCGAATTACCGTAACAAGCGGATTTGCCGCGTTTTGAATATCGTCAAGCGCCTCGTCGCACCTATGCAGGTGCAATGCGCTTATAAAGGCATTAAGCAAAACTATTGCAATAATAAGCAGCGGAAAATAAAAATCATTTTGATTGTAAGCAAGACCGACTGCAAAAGAAACAATAGCAACTGCAACCAAAAAATATACTACCTTGCTTTTAAGCTGAGATAAAAAGCGGGTAAACAGACTTTTTTTATCGGTAACGGCGTTTGTGTTTTTACCGTAGAGCTCGAGTCGCTCAAGCGCCACCGCATTTGCAAGTCCGTTTTCTTTGGTAACAGAAAATTCAGCGAGCACATCGTTTATTTCTGAACTGTGCCAGATCATATAATCACTCCGTTGAAATTAGTCGTTGTAAATAGGGAACTGTGCGCAAAGGGCCTGAACCTCAGCGGTAATACGTTCTTTATTGCCCTCAAAATCGGTGATAATGTCTTTAATCCAATCGGCAATAAGAAGCATCTCTTTTTCTTTAAAACCACGAGCGGTAACTGCAGGGGTGCCAATACGCACGCCGCTTGTAACAAATGGGCTGTTAGGATCATTTGGAATTGTGTTTTTATTTGCGGTAATGTGAACCTCATCAAGACGGTGCTCAAGCTCTTTACCGGTAATATCAAAGTTTGTAAGCTTTAAAAGCATAAGGTGATTATCGGTGCCGCCCGAAACAAGTTCGATACCGTTCTTTTGTAATGCTTCTGCCAAAACGGCCGCATTTTTTACAATTTGGGTTTGATACGCCTTGAATTCGTCGGTAAGCGCCTCGCCAAGAGCTACAGCCTTTGCCGCAATTATGTGCATCAAAGGACCGCCCTGTGTGCCGGGGAATACAGCCTTGTCGATTTGTTTTGCAAGCTCTTCACGGCACAAAATCATACCACCGCGTGGGCCACGAAGTGTTTTGTGTGTGGTTGTTGTTACAACGTCAGCATAAGGAACAGGAGATGGATGAAGCCCTGCCGCTACAAGACCTGCGATATGCGCCATATCTACCATTAAATATGCGCCAACCTCGTCAGCAATTTCACGGAACTTTTTAAAATCAATTGTTCTTGAGTATGCACTAGCACCCGCAATTATCATTTTAGGCTTGCATTCAAGAGCAATTTTACGAACGTTTTCATAGTCGATAGCTTCGGTTTCGTCCGAAACTCCATAAGGCACAATGTTAAAATATTTGCCCGAAATATTAACGGGTGAGCCGTGAGAAAGGTGACCGCCCTGCTGCAAGTTCATACCCATAACGGTATCGCCCGGCTCGAGTAAGGCAAAGAAAACAGCCAAATTTGCATTTGCACCACTATGTGGCTGAACATTTGCGTGCTCTGCACCAAAGAGCTTTTTAGCGCGCTCACGGGCAATATCTTCCACCACGTCAACACATTGACAACCGCCATAGTAACGCTTAGTGGGGTAGCCTTCGGCATATTTGTTGGTAAGCACTCCGCCGGCAGCGAGCAGCACTGCCTTTGATACAATATTTTCAGAAGCGATAAGCTCTATATTGCCTTGCTGACGGTTAAGCTCTGCGTCACAAGCGGCAAAAACCTCACTGTCATAGTTTTTTAGTTCGTCAAAAAAGTTCATATTTAATCTCCTTTGTTTTAGTTGCAAATTACACCATTATAATAATATATATAATACCATTTTTACTATTATTTGTCAATGATAGCAAAATATAAAAACGAGATAACAATAAATAAAAACTACGAGGGTTCCGAAGGAACCCTCGTAGTTTTTATTTATTTTGCAGTTTTTGCCAACAGGACCAGCACATACTTTTATACTTTTCGTTGCCGCCTATATCTACCTGAGCGCCTTCGGTAACAATATTTCCGTTACCGTCAAAGCGCGCATTTACCATAGCCTTTTTACCGCATTCGCATATTGATTTAATTTCGGTAATGCTGTCGGCAATTTCAAAAAGTCTTTGACTGCCGGGGAACAGCTTGGTGCGGAAATCGGAACGCAAACCAAAGCACAAAACGGGGACATCCATATTCTCGGCGATATATTTTAATTGATCGATTTGCTTTTCGGACAAGAACTGACACTCATCGCAAATAATTACATTGATCTTGTTTGTTTTCACAACCTCGTCGTTTACCACAATATCGGCGGTTGCGGTTTTTAAAAGAACGGTTATATCGTCAGATTCTTTTATAACATTTGCGGGAGCCTCTAAACCAATTCTTGATTTTACAACAGTTACAATATTACCGTTTTCGTCGGTATAATCGTCACGAGTATCGGTTTGAGGCTTTATTAGCCAAACACTGTGATTTTTTTCTAGATAGTTAAAGCGTGTCATAAGCGCGTTGGCGGTTTTTGAAGACCCCATAGCACCAAATTTAAAATAAAGCTTTGACATTTCATTCGTTCCTTTTACAGCATTGTTTTTCGAAGTTCATCATTTGAAAGGGGAGAAAGGTCGGCAGGGGCAATATCAAATACGGTTTTGCAACCGAAATCACCGCGATTATAGAGTTTGTTTACGGCTCTTGAATATGCCACAAGCACGCTTGCGGTAAATTCGGGATTTGAGTCAAGCTTTAGGCTGTATTCAATTATGTGATGGTTTTCGCGGTTAATGCCCGTTTTGCCTGTTCTTATAACAAACCCGCCGTGAGGAATGCCCGCGTGGTCGCGTTTAAGTTCTTCCTCGGTTATAAAATGGACTATTGTGTCATAATCGGCAAAGTAGTTGGGCATTGTTTTAATTTCATTTTCAATGCGCGCAGTATCAGCACCGTCTTCTGCTACAACAAAGCACTCGCGAAGATGCTTCTCGCGTGTGGTAAGTTCTGGGTTTGAGCCGCTTCTTACAGCGTCGAGCGCTGCGTCAATAGGTACTGTGTATTGTTTTGCATCTTTAACTCCGTCAATACGTCTAATAGCATCAGAGTGACCTTGGCTAACGCCCTTGCCCCAAAAAGTATAATCCTTGCCGTCGGGTAGTACAGCAGAAGCGTATAAACGGTTAATTGAAAACATACCTGGGTCCCATCCGCCCGAAATAAGAGCAGTATGGTTTGTACCTTTAGCTGCAGTATCGACATTCTGGAAATGCTCGGGAATTTTTGCATGGGTGTCAAAGCTATCAACTACGTTAAAATTCTCGGCAAGTGACGGTGTCATCTCGGGCAGGTCGGTAGCCGAGCCGCCGCAGATAATAACAACATCAATATCATCTTTAAATTTTAAAATATCATCTACATGGTAAACCTTAGCGCCACTTAGGGTTTTAACGCTTTCGGGTGCGCGGCGGGTGAATACACCTAACAATTCGGCGTCACTTGCGGCATTTACCGCGCATTCAACACCGCGACCTAAATTACCGTAGCCGTAGATTGCAATTTTCATAAAAGGACCTTCTTTGATTATAATTTAATATCTGCTTCACGCATATCTGCAAGTAGTCTTTGCTCATTTGCATCTTCCATTGGGGTGAGGGGAAGACGGAGATAGTTATCGCAATAGCCCATAGCCGACATAGCCGCCTTTACGGGTATTGGATTAACCTCGCAGAAAAGCGAATCAATAAGCGGCAGGTATTTTAGCTGCATTTGGCGAGCAGTTTCTGTGTCACCGGTAAGATATGCGTGACACATTTGTGAGGTTTCACGCGGTAAAAGGTTGGAAAGCACCGATATTACGCCCTTACCACCAAGTGACATTACGGGAACGATTTGGTCGTCGTTACCAGAGTATATATCGAGTTTATCTCCGCAAAGGCGAGAGATAGCAGCCACCTGTGAAATATCTCCGCTCGCTTCTTTTATTGCAACGATATTTGGATGATTAGCAAGCACGGCGCAGGTTTCGGGCTTTAAGTTGCAGCCTGTTCTGCTTGGCACATTATAAAGAATACAAGGCTTTGTGCTGGCATCCGCAACAGCGGTAAAGGACTTAACAAGACCGTTTTGAGTCGCCTTATTATAGTAGGGTGTTACAAGTAGCATTGCATCGGCGCCAACCTCGCAAGCATATTTTGTGAGTGAAATAGCGTATGCAATATCATTTGAACCGGTGCCCGCAATAACAGGTACACGACCTGCAACTGTATCTACACAAAACTTAATTGCCGCCTTGTGCTCTTCGTCAGTGAGTGTCGAGCCTTCTCCTGTGGTGCCTGCTACTACAATAGCGTCAATACCTTCGGCAATTTGCCACTCAATTAGTTTTTGGAATGCATCGAAGTCTATTCCTTTTTCATTTAGTGGCGTGACAATTGCAGTTGCCGCTCCTAAAAACACTGTGTTTTTCATTATGTCTCCTCCAAAAAAATAAGATAGCAGCAAATAAAATGCAACTATCCTCCGAAAACCAAATACAATATATTTATCTTTCAGAATGAATAGCACTCCGCATTTTATGCGACAGCAAAACAGATGTTATCTGAGTTGCCAGCTGAGTGCGCGCCACTGCACCCGCTTCGGCATTTGACCCTTTTGCGTGCGGCTTTGGCAACCTTAAAAGCACGCTACTCTTGACTAAATGCGCCTCTATCATTTGGCAAAAAGTATAACATAATATAAACGCTTTGTCAACTTAAAATTAAAAATATGCATATATTCATAAAAAATGAATATTTTTTGCCTTTTTGCCTTGAAATAAGCATAATTTTGTAGTATACTGTATCCGTATAATTATGAACTTTTAAGGGTTGGTGTATTATGACACGAAAACAGGCTCGCGAAGAGGCATTTATTTTAATTTTTGAAAAAGAGTTTAATGACGATGCTTTAGAAGATATACTTTCACTCGCTGAGGAAGTACGCGATATTAAGGCCGATGAATATGTTAAAGCCGTATTTTTCGGTGTGTTTGAAAATTTAGAAAAAATTGACGAGGTTATCTCGCAAAATGCAGTTGGCTGGTCGATTAAGCGCATTACCAAAACTGCGCTTGCAATACTTAGACTTGCAATATATGAAATAGAATTTTATGATGAAATCCCCGTATCTGTTTCTATAAACGAGGCGGTTGAGCTTGCAAAAAAATATGCAACAAAAGAGGATGCTTCTTTTATAAACGGTATTCTTTCAACTGTGGCTAAAAATGCTTAATACCATAACTGTAAGTCAACTTAATACCTATGTTAAATCACTTATCGAGAATGATGCAAGGTTACAAATTATAAGCGTTAGCGGTGAGATTTCTAACTTTAAAAATCATTTTTCAAGCGGGCATTGGTATTTTACACTTAAAGATCAAAATGCGTCGGTGCGTTGTGTTATGTTTCGAAGTTCCGCGTCGCGTGTTAGGTTTGAGGTAACAGACGGTCTTGCGGTAATTCTTATAGGCAGAGTATCGCTTTATGAAAAAGACGGTCAGTATCAGTTTTATGCCGAGCAGATGCACCCTGTGGGTGAGGGAGATTTGGCGCTTTCCTTTAAGCAGGTAAAAGAAAAATTAGAGGCAGAAGGCTTATTTAATCCCGAAAGCAAAAGGCCGCTTACAAAATTTCCAAAACGGATTGCGGTTATAACCTCTGATACGGGCGCTGCGGTTAAAGATATTTTAAATATTACAAGCAGTCGATATCCCGCTTGTGAGATTGTTATGTGTCCGGTGCTTGTGCAGGGTGATATGGCGGCTCGCGATATGATTAAAACACTCGACCGCGTATATGCGCTTGATAATATTGACACCGTCATAATCGGTCGCGGCGGCGGCAGCGCCGAAGATTTGCATTGCTTTAATGATGAGGCTTTGGCGCGCAAAATTTATGAGTCGCCGTTTCCTGTAATATCGGCAGTGGGTCACGAAACCGATTTTACAATATGTGATTTTGTTGCCGATGTTCGCGCATCAACCCCATCACACGCAGCAGAGCTTGCCGTGCCAGACAGCCGTGAACTTAAAGCCAATGTTGATGCTGTAACAAATTTGTTAAAAAACAAAATTTTGCTTAAACATAATCTTTATGATACTCGATTACAATCGTTTCAAAGCAGAGTTGGTTCTGCAAATTTAGAGCATGTTTTGCAAAACAGACAGTTAGAGCTTGACCGCATTACCGACAAGATTATGGTTAATGTTAACCAAAAATTACAAAACGGTCAAAATTCTTTGGCTCGTCTTGCCGCGCAAATTAATGCTATGAGTCCTCTAAAGGTTATGGCAAGAGGATTTTCAGTGGTTTCTAAAGACGGTGAATTTGTAACAAATCCTGGCAAATTAAATGTTGGTGACAATATTAACATTAAATTCAGTGACGGTAATATCAATTGTCTTGTTACCGATATAAATGATAAATAGAGGTATTATTATGCTTTCAAAGGATTTTGATTTCGAAAAATCAATAAAAGAGTTAGAAAAAATTGCAAACAGTCTTGAAAACGAGCAAATCTCGCTTGACGAGTCAATTGCACTGTTTGAAAAGGGTGTAAAGCTGTCAAAGGACTGTTCAGAGTATCTTGAGGCTGCAAAGCAAAAGATAGTTACACTGTCACAGGCAGAAGAGGGGTAAAAATAATGGTTGATACCTTAATTAAAGATTATCAGGCGCGCCTTGATTCACGGCTTGATATTATTTTATCTGAAAGCGGTCAGCTTTATGATGAGGTTTTACGCGCGTGTCATTATTCGGTTTTAAACGGTGGAAAGCGTATAAGACCTGTGCTGTTGCTCGAGTTTTATAAGCTTTGCGGCGGCAATGATGACTGCGCATATAACTTTGCTTGCGCGCTCGAAATGATACATTCATATTCCTTGGTTCACGACGATATGCCTTGTATGGATAATGACGATATGCGTCGCGGCAAGCCCTCTTGTCATAAGGCCTTTGGCGAAAGCACTGCGCTACTTTGCGGTGATGCGCTGCTTACCGAAGCATTTTCAGTAGCCGCAAAAACAATGGGCATACCCTCAGACCGTGTTGTAAAGGCGTTAGCTCATTTGTCGGCATCGGCGGGTGTTGTGGGTATGATTGGCGGTCAGATGATTGATATGTCACTTAATGAAGACGCTGACGATAACGTGCTTTATGATATGTACCGACTAAAAACGGGCGCGCTTTTAAAAACGGCGTGCGCCATTGGTTGCATTCTTGCAGGGGCTGATGATGAGCTTATAAGTATCGCTGAAAAATTTGGTGAAAAGCTTGGAATTGCTTTTCAGATAATTGATGATATTCTCGACAGCACCAGCGACTCAAAAACACTTGGTAAGCCGGTAGGCAGTGACGAAAAGAATAACAAGGACACTATTGTTGTGCGACTTGGCGTTGAGTATTGCCGCGAGCTTGCTAAAAAATATACCGATGAAGCGTATGAATGCCTCGAACACTTTGACGGTGATAAAGAAAATCTTAAAGCTTTAGCGGCATATTTACTCGAGCGTAATTATTAAAGGATGTTTCAGTTTGGAATACAAAATTTTAAATGATATAAAATCTCCGTATGATGTTAAAAAATTAAATAAAGACGAAATCGCCTTGCTGTGTGATGAAATACGCAGCGAAATAATTGATGTTGTTTCAAAAAACGGCGGGCATTTGGCTTCAAGCCTTGGCGCTGTTGAGCTGACTGTTGCTTTGCACCGTGTGTTTTCTTCCCCCAAGGATGCTATAATTTTTGATGTTGGGCATCAGTCTTATGCGCATAAGCTTCTTACCGGCAGACTTGACCGCTTTAACACACTTCGTAAAGAGGGTGGAATATCGGGCTTTATGCGCCCCGATGAGAGCGAGCACGACCCATTTGTGACAGGGCACAGCAGCAATTCAATCTCTGCGGCTTATGGCATATATAAGGCAAAATCAATGCTTGACGGTGGCACTGCAATAGCAGTTATCGGTGACGGCGCAATGACGGGCGGTATGGCCTATGAAGCGCTTAACAATGCAGGCGCTAAAAAGGGTAATTTTATTGTTGTGTTAAACGATAATAAAATGTCAATTTCACGCAATGTTGGCGCAATGCCCCGCGCATTTACCAAAATGCGTAACCGTAAGGGCTACCATAAAATGAAGTTCGCCGTAAGCACTTTACTTTTAAAACTGCCGCTTATTGGCAAACCGATTCATAATTTTGTTTTTTCTGTTAAAGAGGCCTTTAAGAGCCTTGTTTATAAAAACAATATATTCACAAGTCTTGGCTTTAACTATTTAGGGCCCGTAAACGGCCATGATACCGAGGCTATGGAAAGGCTTTTTACCATTGCAAAAAGCTATAACCGACCAACCCTTGTTCACGTTGTAACAACCAAGGGTAAGGGATATGCCTATGCTGAAAATCAGCCAAAGGATTATCACGGTGTTTCATCCTTTGATATTGACAAGGGTAAAAACATTTCGAATAGCAAAACTTATTCGGATATTGCGGGAGAGGCTTTGTGTGAGCTTGCCTCAAGCAATAAAAATGTATGCGCAATAACGGCTGCTATGACCGAAGGCACAGGGCTTCAAAATTTTGCAGCGAAATATAAATCAAGATTTTTCGATGTCGGCATTGCCGAGCAGCACGCCGTTACCTTTGCGGCAGGACTCGCTTCGGGCGGTATGGTGCCCTACTTTGCTGTTTATTCAACCTTTTTACAGCGTGGTTATGATCAGGTGCTGCACGATGCTGCAATTGCAAATTTGCCTATAAAGCTGCTTGTTGATAGAGCAGGTATTGTCGGTGATGACGGTGAAAGTCATCAGGGCGTTTTTGATGTTGCATATTTGTCCACCGTACCAAATGTGAATATATATTCGCCGTGTTATTATGATGAACTCAAAAAATTAATTTTTGACACTGCCAATAAAAAAGAAATTAGTGTAATTCGTTATCCCCGCGGGGTTGAAAACAATAATTTCAGTGGTGAGATAAACGGCGATTATACGGTTTTAAATAATAATGGTGACAAGGCTATTGTAACCTACGGCAGAATTTTTTCAAATGCCGTTGAAGCAGTGAAGTCGCTCAAAAACACGGATATTATAAAGCTTAACAAGGTTTACCCGATTGCCGATGAAGTTGTTGATTTGTTGCTTAAATATAAAGAAATCTACTTTTTTGAAGAGGGTGTTCTTTCGGGTGGCATTGCCGAGCATATAGGTAGCAGACTTTTACAAAAAGGATATAGTGGCAAATATAATGTTAATGCTATAAACAATGAATTTGTGGGTGCGTCAACAATACAGTCAGCGCTCAAAAAATATAAACTTGACCGAGAGTCAATGATAGAAATAGTAGGTAAATAATGGAAAAAGAAAGATTAGATTGCGCGCTTGTAAGCCGTGGCTTTGCCGAAAGCCGTGAAAAAGCCAAGGCAATAATTATGTCGGGTATTGTTTATGTAAACAATCAAAAGTGCGACAAAGCAGGCGACACGGTAAAACCTGACGATAATATCGAGGTTCGCGGCGAAACACTTAAATATGTAAGTCGCGGTGGTTTAAAGCTTGAAAAGGCGATGAAGAGCTTTAAAATATTGCTAAACGACTGCGTTTGCGCAGATATTGGCGCATCAACGGGCGGCTTTACCGACTGTATGCTTCAAAACGGCGCTAAAAAGGTTTATTCAATTGATGTTGGTTACGGTCAGCTTGCGTGGAAGCTTCGCACCGACGAGCGTGTGGTTAACCTTGAACGCACAAATTTTAGATACGTTACAAATGAGCAGGTTCCCGACGAGCTTGATTTTGCTTCGGTTGATGTATCTTTTATTTCGTTATCACTAATAATTCCTGTTATGAGAACCTTGCTCAAAAACGGCGGCAAAGCTGTTTGCCTTATAAAACCGCAGTTTGAAGCAGGCAAGGAAAATGTTGGCAAAAAAGGTGTAGTACGCGACAAGGCGGTACACATAGCCGTAATCGAAAAGATTATAAATCTTGTAAAAGAAAATAATTTCTCGCTTTTAGGGCTTGATTTTTCACCAATCAAGGGTCCTGAAGGCAATATTGAATATCTATGTTATATACAAAAAACTGACGATGCAGTTATAGAAAACTACAATGCCGAAGACGTTGTAAACGCATCATATATCGCTTTAAAGGAGGGTGTGTAATGGTTGTTGCGGTAATACCAAATCTTGACAAACGAGGTTCATCTGAAACAGTTGAAAAAATGGCGGCATTTTTTAAGGAATGCGGTATCACAGCCTATTTGCCCGATGATATTTGCTGCTCAGGCTATGAGCACGCCCCTCAGGACGAGCTTTACAAAATCGCCGATATTATTATAACAATCGGCGGAGACGGAACAATTATACGTTTTGCCAAGCGCGCCGCGCAGGACGGTAAGGCGGTACTCGGTATAAACGCGGGTAGGGTAGGCTACCTTGCAAACATTGAGCAAAACGAATATAATTTGCTTTCAAAACTTGCTACAGGTGAATATAGCATCGAAGAGCGTATGATGCTTAATATCACTGTGAAAGAAAACGGCAATGTAATAGGTGAGTATGAGGCACTTAACGATGCGGTAATCAGCAGCGGTTATCTCTCGCGAATCATTGACGTTACAGCCTCCGTCGACGGCGGTGATGTAATTGCATATCACGCTGACGGACTTATAGCCGCGACGCCTACAGGCTCGACTGCTTATTCGATGTCGGCAGGCGGTCCTGTAATTGACCCCGATATGAAATGTGTGTGTCTTACCCCAATTTGTTCACATTCGCTGGCGGCAAAACCAATTTTAATTGGCGGCAGCAAGCAAATAAAGCTAAAGGCTTTTTCTAAAAAACGTACCGATATTTATTTATCGGTCGACGGCAGAAAGGTAGTAAATGTTAAGCCATTTACCGAAATTTATATTACACAGTCTAAAAATGCGGTAAAGCTTGTGCGCATAAATGACCGTTCTTTTTATAAAACGCTATCTCTTAAATTCCGTGATTCAAGGAGCAGTAAATAAAAATGAAAAGAAAAAGACAGCAAAAAATTCTTGAAATAATTGCAAATAATATAGTTCTCACTCAGGACGATATACAAAATTTACTACTCGCGGCAGGCTTTAAGGTAACGCAGTCAACCGTTTCGCGTGACATTAAAGAACTCCGCCTTATAAAAGGTCACGATGCTGCAGGTAACTACCGATATGTCAGCAGCGAAATCCGTGATACCAACAAACAGGCATTTGCCCACTATCGTGAAATTTTTTCGCGTTATGCGGTGGGTGTTGACTGCGCACTTAACGATATTGTCATTAAGTGTATGTCGGGTATGGCATCAAGCGTTTGCGTGGCGCTTGACGCTATGTATAACGATATGATGCTTGGCACTATTGCGGGAGACGATACCATATTTATAGTAACCCGTAGTGAAGCGCAGGCATTGCAACTTACAAACGAACTTAAAAAAATGATGTAAGGTAATTTTATGATTAAATCTTTGCATATAGAAAATATTGCGGTAATAGAGAAAACCGATATTGATTTTGATATGGGGTTTAATGTGCTGACGGGTGAAACGGGCGCGGGTAAATCAATTATTATTGACGCCATAAACGCAGTTTTGGGCGAACGCACATCAAAGGATTTAATAAGAGCAGGCTGTGAAAAAGCGGTGGTTTCTGCACTTTTTTGTGATTTGTCAAACGAAGCTAAGGCTGTGCTTTGTGACAACGGCTTTGATTTGGATGATGACGGCAACGTGCTTATTACCCGAATACTTACTGTAAGCGGTGGATCAATTAAAATAAATGGCAGATCGGCTACCGCTACAGTACTAAAAGAGATTTCAAAGAATCTTATAAACATACACGGTCAGCACGATAATCAAAAACTGCTAAATCCCGATAATTATTACATCTATCTTGATATGCTCGCTGAAAACGAAGCCCAACGTAAAGCGTATTATGATGAGTTTAAGCATTTTAATGCTGTTCGCCGTGAGCTTAACTCACAAGAAACCGATGAGGGTGAAAAGCTCCGTCGAACTGAGATATTGCAGTATCAAATCAAAGAGCTTGAAGATGCTGATATTAGTGTCGGTGAAATTGATGAGATTAAGCGCAAACTAACTATTGCTGAAAATTATGAAAAAACGGTGTCAGCTTTAGGTGATGCATCATATTGCCTGGATGGCAGTGAAAATGCTGACGGCGCAATTTCACAGGTAAGAAACGCTCAAAAGTTTATTGAAAGCACCAAAAACGATGAATTTTCTTTGCTTGGTGACAAACTTACAGAAGCGCTTGCAAATCTTCAAGATATTTCGCAAGAAATCCGTAATTTTACCGATAATAGCGAGTACCGCGATTTAGACGGTGAAAAGTTGCGCGAAAGGCTTGACACCCTACACCGCCTTATGTTAAAATACGGCAGCGATGAGCAAAAAATGCTCACATTTCTTGAAAACGCAAGGGTAGAACTTGATAAAATTGTGTGTTCCGATAAGCGTATAGAGGAGCTGTCAGCCGAGCTTGATGCTTCAACCGAGCGACTTGTGGCGCTTGGTGATAAGCTTACCGCAACGCGCGTTGCGGCAGCAAAAAGCTTTTCGGCTCAGGTAAGCGAGGTTTTGTATCAGCTTGATATGCCCAATGTCAAATTTGTTATTAATGTTAATAAAGACAGGTATTCAAAGCACGGCTGTGATGCGGTTGAGTTTTTAATAAGTGCCAATGCAGGTGAGAGTGTAAAACCGCTTCACAAAATTGCTTCAGGCGGTGAGCTATCTCGAACAATGCTTGCAATTAAGAGCGTGCTTGCTGATAAGGATGACGTTGACACGCTTATATTTGATGAAATTGATACCGGTATAAGCGGCAGAGCGGCAGACAAGGTTGGTTTGCAACTGCAAAAAGTGGCAGACAGTCGACAGGTTATTTGTGTGACACATTTGGCGCAAATTGCGGCATACGCTCAAAATCATCTACTTATAGAAAAAAGCGTATCAAACGATCGCACTTATACAAGTGTTACTTCGCTTGATTATGAACAACAAATTGCTGAAATTGCCCGAATAATGTCGGGTACAGAAATTACTGAAAATTTATACAATTCTGCAAAGGAATTGCTTGATAGGAGTAAAAAATAAAATGGGTATTTATGAAGAACTTATAGCCCGCGGTCTTATAGCGCAGGTTACAGACGAAAAAGAAATAAGAGAAATGGTAAACAACGGTAAGGCAACCTTTTATATTGGTTTTGACCCTACTGCAGATAGCCTTCACGTTGGTCACTTTATGGCGCTTTGCCTTATGAAACGTTTGCAAATGGCAGGCAACAAGCCGGTAGTTCTTATCGGCGGTGGTACTGCATACATCGGTGACCCATCGGGCAGAACTGATATGCGCAGTATGATGACTGCCGAAACCATTAAACATAACTGCGACTGCTTTAAAAAGCAGATGGAGCGTTTTATTGAATTCGGTGACGATAAGGCAATTATGGTTAACAATGCCGATTGGCTTTCGGGTCTTAACTACATCGATATGCTTCGCGAGGTTGGCGCACACTTCTCGGTTAATAATATGCTTCGCGCTCGTTGCTATGAGCAGCGTATGGAAAAGGGTCTTTCTTTCCTTGAATTTAACTATATGATAATGCAGTCATATGACTTTTATCATTTGTTTAATGAATACGGATGTAATATGCAGTTCGGCGGTGACGACCAATGGTCTAATATGCTTGGCGGTACCGAGCTTATTCGTAAAAAGCTTGGCAAAGATGCCCACGCAATGACCATTACCTTGCTCCTTAATTCAGAGGGCAAAAAGATGGGTAAAACCGTTGGCGGCGCTGTATGGCTTGACCCCAACAAGACTTCACCGTATGATTTCTATCAGTATTGGCGTAATGTTGGCGACGCTGATGTTCTTAAGTGCATCCGTATGCTTACATTCTTACCGCTTGAGCAAATTGACGAAATGGACGCGTGGGAAGGTAGTCAGCTTAACACCGCTAAGGAAATTCTTGCATACGAGCTTACTAAGCTTGTTCACGGCGAGGAAGAGGCTACCAAGGCGCAAGAAACCGCAAGAGCCGTATTTGCAGGCGCAGGCAGTCACGAAAATATGCCAACAGTAACCCTTACCGCCGACGATTTTGTTGATGGCAAAATTGGCCTTTTGTCCGTAATGGTAAAGGGCGGAATGGCTGCATCTAACGGTGAGGCGCGTCGTCTTGTTGTTCAGGGCGGTGTATCGGTAGGTGACGAAAAGGCTACTAACCCATCACAGTCTTTCACACCCGACGATTTTGCTGATGGCATAATTGTTAAAAAGGGTAAGAAAGTAATTATTAAGTTTGTGGTTGAATAATGGGACTTTTTAAGAAAAAGAACAAAAACGAGCAGTTGCTTAAAACCTTTGACGGTAGAGAGGTAAAATACGTTACAAAACGTGTTGAACACGATGACGACACAGTAACTTATGATATTATAGGCAAAGCGGGCAGAATTGCTGTTGTTGATGATAATATTCGCATTATTTGTGGTGTTATTGACGTTTTTACCTGTCCTATAGCCGATTCAAAGTATTATTTACTTATGAGCGGTGACGGAGTTACTGTTGAAGGTCACAACAGCGTTACGGGCAAATATGACGTGGTTACTGCTTATTATACCTACTACCGTAAATAATGCACAATTCAAAATGCACAATGCACAAATATAAAAACATAAGCACCTACTATATCACTGTAGTAGGTGCTTGAAAATTTTTACGGACAACCAATGGTTGTCCATGCGATGTTTATATAAATTCACTATGTAGGGGCGAGCATTGCTCGTCCGTTATTTTTTTGTTGATAAATTTATATAAAGGTGATATAATAAAAAATGCCAAACGAACAATTTCATATTTTTTCAAATATATCAAGTTTGTATTTTTATTTTGGTAAAAATGCATACTCTATTTTCGTATAGACTTGGTATCTTGAGAAAATATAAGTTCGTTTGGCGACAACTTGGGGCTATGCATTTTTCGGTGTGTAGCTCTGCTACACACTTTTTTAATTTAAGGGGGAATTTTTAAATGTTTAAGAAAATTTTAGCGTTGTTACTTGTGTTATGTATGTTGCTTTGTGTTTCAGCTTGCGGTATAAAAGACACAGTTTCTGATATTTCAAGTGACATAACAACCACTAAAATAACACAGTCACAAACAGAAGAAACAATCAATAGCACTGAAAGCAAAGTATCAACACCTACAACCACACCAAGTCAGACACAATCAGCGGTGCAACCAACTCCTCAACCCGTACCGCAACCACAGCATACTCATTCCTATATAACAACTGTAAAATCTGCAACTTGCACCGAACAAGGATATACAACCTATACTTGCAGTTGTGGTAATACATATAATGCCGATTTTGTAACACCGTCACATAAATATACAAATTATAAGTGTTCGGTTTGTGGTGCTATTGATAAAGAACATACTTTTGATTACCTCGTAAATTGGATAACAAAAAATGGCAAAATAGAAGGTAGTGAAATAAAATTAATTTATACCTATGATGATATAGAATATAATATAGTTTATACAGCTCAAAATGATACTTTTTTATTTACAGCATCTAGTGTACGTGATGGAGATTTTTATTTTATTGGTATAT
>JAZUOS010000074.1:0-7850 GCA_045604765.1 Acutalibacteraceae bacterium
CTGTCACGGTCACGCTGAAAGTCGGTTCGTAGCTCGCACTTTTCTTCTTTTTTTTCGCGACCTACGGATTCAGAGCTTAAGGTAGCATAAGGCGACAAGGTCTGCTTTTCAATGTCCTCGGTTATAAGTCTTATATTCTCCATAACATTCACCCTTTCATATTTAATATTATAAAAAAAATCTAAAATTCCTCTATTTTTTACAAATTAAACGGAAAAAATAATTCATTTTCGAGTTTTGCGGTGATTTTAGAGGCAAAGGTCTCACAAAGCTTGTTTAAAAAGGCGTCACAATCGACTTTTTTGAACACGACCTTTACAGTAACCTTATCGGTAAAATCGGTGCTTTGCACCATACCGTTATGGTCGGCAATCAACCTTGATAATCGGTCATAATTGCCGTAGTCGCAGTCTATTGTAAATTTAGCGCACACACACATTAATACCTTTTGGGCGCCCAGCAACGCATCGCGAGCACTTGTGCTGTAAGCGCGCACCAAACCGCCCGTGCCGAGCAGTATGCCGCCAAAGTAACGTGTCACCACAATTAACACGTTTGTGATACCGCTACCCTTTATAACATCTAAAACAGGCATACCTGCCGTGCCGTGAGGCTCACCGTCGTCAGAAAAACGCGCAGTGCCGTTTTGCAATATATAGGCATATACATTGTGACGAGCATCCCAATATTTGCTCTTTTGAGCGGCTATTATTTCACTCGCTTGAGCCTCGCTTTCGCAATAAAAAGCAGTGGCTATAAAACGGGAATGTTTTTCGGTGTATTCAGCTGTAGAGTTGCCGCTAACGGTTGTATATTCCTGCACGCGTTTTCCTCCCCTCTAAACAAAAAACCGCAATCACCCCGTGGGCCGATTGCGGAATTGCGGTAATAATTATTTATCTTCCATACCGAAACGCTTCTTAAATCTGTCAACACGTCCGCCGGTATCTACCAACTTCTGCTTACCAGTGAAAAACGGATGACATTTAGAACAAATATCCAAACGGATGTCCTTCTTTGTTGAGCGTGTCTCGAATTCGGCACCACAAGCACATTTAATTGTTACCTTTTCGTACTGAGGATGTAAACCTTCCTTCATCCTTGTCACCCCTTTCTTTCGTTGTAACATTGGAATTTTACCACATTAGTTTTAAAAAAGCAAGCATTATTTTTAAAAATTATCAGTTTTTTGAAAAAATTTGCTTAAATTTCTCATAAATCTCTACTGTTTTAAATTTTATTTCATATTTGGGAGCGTTTTCCGCAGTGTCGGCAGCGGCAGGCGGAACGCTGTCGGAAAGCTTTGCATCTGCTGTCGGCACGCATACGCACGGAAACACAACACACCACCAGTTTTTACCCTTACCCTCGCCCAAATTTACTATAAGTGATTTATAATTACCGGCAGGCAGAGTAAAATCGTCATATTCTCTTGTTTCGAAATATGCGTCCCCCACCGAAGCAACGGCGCTGTAATTAAATCCTTTTTCTTTTATAACGCTGTTTGCTATGCCGCTAATATTTTGGAGCTGTGTTTCAGCCACAGCACACGCGGTGGTGACATCGTCACAATTTTTAAAAATGTCCATCGAATTTTTAAGAATTTCATCGCGTACAGCAAGCTTCAATGCTTGGTCTGCGGGTGTATCTGAATTTGCGATTATATGTAATCGCAAAACATTTTGCCTAAGCTGATCACATCTTGCTTCAAAATGTGAAAAACTTAAAACAATAGCGCAAACAAGGCCAAATAAAACGCCAAGCTCAATATTTTTTCTTGTAATTTTTTTCATAAAAATACTGCTGTCAAATTTTTCTAAATGAAATATTGACAGAAGTATTTGTGTTTATTCAAATATTATTCCGTTTGCGTTTGGTGTTACTATTATTGGATTATAACCCTTTTCTTCAAGCGCTATTAAAGCAATTCTTGCTTTATCAATATTATTATATATCGCAAAAACGGTAGGCCCACTGCCTGAAAGTGATATAGCAAGCGGTTTTGTTGTTTTTATATCTTGTGTTAATTTTTCATTATCGCAAACGCTATCAAATGCATTAAAGACATTTTGACACACAGCACACAAATTATTGCTTTTAATACCGTCAACCATTGATTGTGTATAATATTTGTTTTGTGGATATGCATCAACCTTTTTATACATATCAGCAGTAGATAGTTTTTTTCCGTGCTTTATAAGAAGCATTGCGCAGTCGGGCATATCGGGCAGTTTAGTCGTTTTTTCACCAATGCCCTCTACACGCGCCGTGCCACCCATAATGCAAAACGGAACATCAGCGCCCACCGATAGACCAATCTCGCACAGCTGCTCGTCGGTTAAATTTGTTTTATAAATTTTATTGAGTGCCGCTATAACAGCCGCAGCATCGGCGCTGCCGCCACCCATACCCGAAGCTAAAGGTATATGCTTTTTAATAACAATTTCGGCGCCGCCGCAAATTTTTGTAAATCCGAAAAACTTTTCCGCCGCTTTATATGCGATATTTGACTCATCGCATATAGTTTCATCACTGCAACGCACAATTATAGTGTCGCTTTTTTGAATTTCTACCTCATCACAAAGCGATACCGACTGAAAAACCGAATCAATAAGGTGATACCCATCGGCTCTTTTGCCCACAACATCAAGCGTTAAATTTATTTTTGCGCAAGCCCTAACCTTCATTCCGTTCACCAAACAAAAATTTATTTACAAAGCCTTTCACTTTAGCAAGGCTTAAAACACCGTATACAAGCATTGCGCCGCCAACATTTAAAATAAAATCGTCAATATCGGCACTGCCCGTCAAAAAAACAAGCTGTAAAACCTCAATAACCAAAACACTAACCGATATAGTCAATAAAAACCTAAACCAAGAATTTATCTTTTTAAATATATTCGGCACAAAAAACGCAAAGGGCATAAACACAAAAAAGTTGCCGAAAATATTCTCAAGCACAACAAATGTTTCAAGATTATCGCCCTTATATGCGTTAATAAAAAGCTTTACGGTAGCAAAAGGAACAAGGTTTATCTTTTGAGAAAAATACTCATTTACCGTAGACTTATCTTCTAAAAAAATATTAGATATACTTCTGCCAAAATTATCGTTTATCAGTGTAAAATCAATAACCATAAGTGTATATAATAAAAAAAGGCATATTAGTATGCTTTTTACAACAAACAAACGGTCTATTTTAATAACCTTAGATTTCAAAAAATCACCGCCAAAGATAATTGTACCTTTAGCGGTGATTAAAGTCAAGAAAATTGTGTCGGCTTTATTATTTCTGAGAAACGTTACCATTTAAATCAAGAAAATATTCAGTACCTGTTTTTGACGACTTAAGTATAAATCCGTTTTCTGCTAAGTGAACATCACTACTTGTTTCATAAAACAATTTTTCGTTTTTAAAATCAATATCGTATTCATAAATTGCATCATCATCCAAAGACCAAACAAAAACCCTGTTATCAATCAGATACATAGTTTTATGAGAGTTAAGCTGATGATTTAAATTAACTAGTTCATTAGTTTCCAAATTATATCTGTATATAATATCATACACACCATCAAAAAGATTAGATACTGTAAAATACAAATATTTACTATTTGCACAATAGTTTTCGTACACTATATGTGTATAAGACAAATCAACCTTCTTTTCTATTCTTTTATCTTCACCGGATAAATTCATGGATCCAATAGAAAATGTATTTAGCAATATGTAATCTCTAGCGTCATTAACCGGATATTGCAAATAATAAATTCTATCGTTATAAATATTAAAAACGCCCCTCTGGTCATTAGCCGTATCGAGTATTGAAACACAATTTAAATACTCATCATTATCACCTACAGTAACAATCGCCCAACATTCTACACCGTTGTTTTTTCCGCTCGTGTAGGCATATCTAATGCCTTTATAAAAAACATCATTTTGGTATCGTACATATGTATCTTCATAATTTAATGTAAGGTCAGAGTTAAGCGTTGGCCATTTATTTGGAACAAAATTAACAGGCTCTTTTGGTTTTTCTTCGGTCGTCTGTTCTTTAGAACTTTCATTTGTTGGCTCCTCTTTTGATGTATCATCAACAATAGCTTCAGAACTTGTATTGTCCAAAGGAGTTGATGCTATTGTGTTTGAAGTGGTATCATCTGATTCGGTATTATAAACATCAGATTCTTCTGTTTCACTTGTTACAGTACTTATTTCGGAACTATAGTACGGTTCACTGCTACTGCTACTATAAATATCGTCATTAATCTTTTTGCAAGAACATAAAGTAGCGATTAAAGCAATCACAATTATTAAAGCAAATATTTTTTTCATTATATACACTCCCCATTTTTCATATTTATATTAAATTTATAACATATTTTAGCAATGATGTTAAGTTACAATATTGTAACAAAAGACAGGGCAAAAGACAGGGGACGGTTCAAAGACAGGGGACGGTTCTATGTCTTAAAAGACAGGGGACGGTTCTATGTCTTTGAAATTATTTAAAAAGACAGGGGACAAAGACAGGGGACCAAAGACAGGGGACGGTTCTATGTCTTTGAAATTATTTTAAATATTTTTCAACCATCCCTTTTGACACACCGCAAAGTCTTGCAATTTGCCTTACAGAAATTCCTTTTTCGTGAAATTTCTTTATATATTTTTCCTTTAAAATATTTGCTAACGCTTGAAATTCTGCAACATTTTTGCATTTTGAAATCTTTTCAATTATCTTTTTTGCCTGTTCATCGGTGACCTTAACCTTTGGCTTGTCCTCAACATCCAAACAACTTTCAAAAACCTTTTCGTTATTGAAAATTGCAAAATCTTCTTTTGCAATAATTCCAAAAACAAAGTCACTATCTATTAAATCTGATTTTTTAAAATATTCTTTGCAGCTACTGTTTTCGTAATCCGCAACATTTTTGCAAATTCCGGCTTTTATCGGGTTTTGATGTATATACCTTAAAACAGTCAGAAAATAGGCATCATTTTCAATCGGTTCACTTTTAAACCTATCTTGAAACAAATGCCCTGCTCGTTGGTATTTTATGTTATACCAATAAACAAATCGGGTTGCGATTCGTTTCATAACTAATTCTATTGGTTCACTTGTTTCTTGTAATAAAATATGTATATGATTACCCATAAGGCAATAAGCAAATAAATTAAATCCGCTTATCGCCTTACAGTCTTTTAATACTTGCAAAAACTTATCGCAATCTTCCTGTTCTTCAAATATTTGTTGCCCGTTTACTCCTCGCAACATTATATGATAGATTCCTACATTACTCTTTTTTCTTGCCTGTCTTGGCATAACTATCACCCTTGATAATTATAACCAGACAAAACAATCTTGTCAAGACACGGAACCGTCCCCTGTCTTTTGTTGTGTAACAAACGGTGTTGTGGTGTTTAACGTTCTTGTATCAAGACGAGCAAGCTCGTCATAAGCGTAAGATATTCTTTGAACATTATCTTGCTTTACGCCATAGATAAGGCCATCTTTTTGACCCGCGACAGCGCTGTCGCCATAGATATATTCGGTAACGTTTGACCTATCACCAAATTTAGCAATGTATTTTTGTGTGCGGTTAAAATCGTCATAGACATAGTGAATCGACGTGCCGTTGCTGCCAACAACACCCATTATTCTGCCAATAAGGTCATAGTTATAACGGTAAGTAGTGTTGGTGAACAAATCCGTTTTTTCATAAAGATTACCGAATTTGTCATAACGGAACTTAACTTTTGTAACACCATTATACAGCTTTTGGGTCACGCGGTCAAGAACATCGGATAACACAGAGAACCGTCCCCTGTGTTATCCCCTGTGTTATCCCCTGTGATATATTATTTGTTACCACGCTGGGACAAATGTCCCTTTTCCAACCATAGAAAAACCAGTTGTTAGGGCTATAATTACAACAATACTCGACAACACTAACAATAAAGAAGCATAGCCTATAAATATGTACCTTAAAAACTTTATCTTACCGTTAAAGAATGATGATGCGATTAATATCGCAAAAGAGAAAGGAAATGTGCTTGATACAGTAAAAATACAAAAGGTGTTTGTTTCAACGCTATTGATCATCAAAACGCTAAGTGTTAGAAGTGTAAAACTTAATAAAACCAAACAAATCATACTTGTAATTTTTTGCTTATTCATAAAAAATCGCAACCTCTTCAATAAAATTAGTTAATTTAAAATCAATAGAGACCTCTACCCCATAAAAGAAATATCCGCCTATCTCTATTATTGAAATAGAATCTTTTAATTCAAAAACAAAGCCATCAAATCTTTGAGTAGGAACATCAATATTCTCAATAAGCTTATATCCTATTTCGACCACAACAAAATCTGCGATTATTTTCCCTTCAGCACTTCGCCCTGCACTAGGCTCTTTTCCTACGATAAATTCCGCCATTTTAGCTTTGCCACCCGCTGAAACCCCAACACCATTGATTTCTGTCTCTGCGGAGAATCCAAACCCCATACCTAATTTCACTTCAAAAGATTCTATCAGTGTTTTTAAAATTGCACCACTATTGTCTGCTGTTTTAGAGATAAAATTGCCTATAGGTTTAATAACAGTATTGTTTACCCAGTTAGCCGCATTTTTCATCCACTTCGGCCAATTACCCATTGAATCAGTCATATTAACAGGGTTATTAAAGCAGTATGCGAAAAGATTATATCCTGTTGTAGAAGTGCCAACACCTGCTACAACCCCATCTGCATTCAAAAATCTCTGCGTCACCGGGTCATAGTAACGCGATTGCAGATAATAGAACCCCGTCTCATCATCATAATAATACCCACGGTATCTTATGGGGTTTATGTTTGCAATATGACTAAAGTTTTGAGAAATATCTACGCCTGCGCCGTTAGTTATACTTAAAACATTTCCCCAAGCGTCATAGTCATATCTTGCAATGACATTACCGCTTGCATCTATTATACCTACAACATCGCCTTGTGCATTGAATACATAATAGTAATATGTGTTATTACATATCAAGCCGTAAGCGCTACCGTTTTCGTCATAAAGATAGATAATATAGTCATTACCTGTCTTTTGACCAAACAGAACGCCCTCTAACCAATAGTAATCGGTTGTGGTACCGTTTACAGTTTTTGATGCTCTAAGGCCGTCGGCATTATAAAGATAAGATATGCTATTCGTGCCTTTGGTAATGCCGGTCAACTGTCTGCCGTTTGACCAAGTGAAATTAAACCCACCTCTATATTTAAGTGGATTTCCGATTTCGTCATACTCAATTTCTTGACCGTTATATGTTGTAAGTAAATCGCAAGAATTTATGTCACCATATGTATAACTTTTGACAATTTGACCATTCTTAGTAACATTTCGTATATTGCCACCATTACTGTAGTCGTAAACATATACGTCATTACCTCTTGTCACGGTTTTTAATTGATTAAGGCCGTCATAGGTATAGCTTTCATAAACGGTGTTATTTATTTTTATTTGAGTTATATTACCAACGCTATCATACGAATACTCATAAATATCATTACCGTTTTGCACCGTTTTAACAAGTGTTGTTGTGGTGCCCGACGTAGCGCCATCGTGGTAACCGTATTGTGTAACAAACGGTGTTGTGGTGTTTAACGTTCTTGTGTCAAGGCGTGCCAGCTCGTCATAAGCATAAGATATTCTTTGAACGTTATCTTGCTTTACGCCATAGATAAGGCCGTCTTTTTGACCTGCAACAGCACTATCACCATAGATATATTCGGTAACGTTTGACCTATCACCAAATTTAGCAATGTATTTTTGTGTGCGGTTAAAATCGTCATAGACATAGTGAA
>JAZUOS010000075.1:0-16008 GCA_045604765.1 Acutalibacteraceae bacterium
GATATATATATAGCACCAATGCGCAACGCTGCCGCAGTAAAAGCCACTGCCCTTTGTACAGCACTTCGCCATGACGGATTTGAAGCACAGTGCGACGTTTGCGGAAGAGGACTTAAAGCGCAAATGAAGTATGCCGATAAAATTGGTGCTTTATACAGTATTGTTCTCGGTGATAACGAACTGTCCGAGAACAAAGGCTCTATTAAGAATATGAAATCAGGCGATACTTTTGAAGTAAGCTTTGATAATTTCAACGAACAATTTATGAAAATCAAACTTGATGA
Organism: Acutalibacteraceae bacterium; assembly: GCA_045604765.1. Lineage (GTDB taxonomy): Bacteria > Bacillota > Clostridia > Oscillospirales > Acutalibacteraceae > UBA737. The sequence goes on from JAZUOS010000075.1 coordinate 285, forward strand.
TGCGCTTTCTTCTTTAGAAGAATCAGTAATGTAATTAGAAGGTGTTTTTTTGAAACTCGATAGAATGAACGGACTAAAGCGCACCCACTATTGCGGTACGCTTACAAAAAACGAAATTGGTAAGGAAGTAGTTGTTTGCGGTTGGGTACAGCGTCAGCGTGACCTTGGCGCACTTATATTCGTAGATTTGCGCGACCGCACAGGTATTGTGCAGCTTGCATTTGATGACAGCACCGACCGTGAAATATTCGATAAAGCATTTGCACTCCGTAGCGAATTTGTTGTTATGGCAAAGGGCAACGTTCGTATGCGCTCTTCCATAAATACCGAAATTCCTACCGGTGAAATTGAAATTGAAGTAAACGAACTTAAGGTTTTGGGCGAATCAAAAACCCCACCATTTGAAATTGTTGAAAACAGCAATGCAAAAGAGGATTTGCGCCTTAAATACCGCTATCTTGACCTTCGCCGCGCTGATTTGCAAAAGAATATTCTTATGCGTCACAAAATTGCAAAGGTAACTCGCGACTATTTTGATGAAAACGGATTTATAGAGCTTGAAACACCAACCCTTATTAAATCTACACCCGAGGGTGCGCGTGACTATCTTGTTCCCTCTCGTATTCACAAGGGTAATTTCTTTGCGCTACCACAATCGCCACAGATGTACAAGCAGTTGCTTATGCTTTCAGGCTTTGACCGTTATATGCAGCTTGCGCGCTGCTATCGTGACGAGGATTTACGTGCTGACAGACAGCCCGAGTTTACACAAATTGACCTTGAAATGTCATTTGTAGAGCGTGATGATGTTTTTGCTATAGCCGAAGGTTATGTAAGCCGCTTGTTCCGCGAAGTATTAAATGTAGAAATTCCTACTCCGCTGCCACGTATGCGCTATGATGACGCTATGAACGATTACGGCTCTGACAAGCCTGATACTCGCTTTGATATGAAAATCAAAGATATTTCTGATATTGTTGAAAATTGTGGCTTTGGCGTATTTGCCGACACTGTTAAAAACGGTGGCACAGTTCGCGCAATTACTGCAAAAAACGCTGTTGACACCTACACCCGCAAAGAAATTGACAAGCTCACCGAAGAGGCAAAGGGTATTGGTGCTAAGGGTCTTGCATTTATACGCTGGGTAGAGGATACCCCCACCTGCTCATTTGCTAAGTTTATGACTGAAGACGAAATGGCGGCAATTTTAGAACGTACAGGTGCTGAAAAAGGTGACGTTGTATTTATCGTTGCCGACAAAAAAGCTCTTACTCTTTCGGTTCTTGGCGCACTTCGTTTGACCGTAGCAAAGCGTCTTGATATAATCCCTCAAAATCAGTACAATTTCTTGTGGATTACTGAATTCCCATTCTTTGAATATAACGAAGAAACAGGCAATTGGGATGCTATGCACCATCCGTTTACCTCTCCGCTTGACGAGTGCATTCCATATCTTGAAACTGCACCCGAAAAGGTATACGCCAATGCTTACGACTTAGTTCTTAACGGCACCGAGCTTTCGAGTGGCTCAATTCGTATAACCGACCCCGAGCTTCAGGCTCAGATGTTTAGAGCGTTAGGCTTAAGTGACGAAGAAGCAGAGCAAAAATTCGGCTTCCTTACAGGTGCGTTCCGTTACGGTGCACCACCACACGGCGGTATGGGTATAGGTCTTGACAGACTTTGTATGATAATGACAGGTAGCGATTCACTGCGTGATGTTATCGCATTCCCAAAGGTTGCTACCAGTGCCGAGCTTATGTCTGGCGCCCCCGGCCCTGTTGATGATGTTCAACTTGGTGATCTTGCAATAGCAATTATAAAAGAAGATAAAGAATAATTTAAAAATTTAACCCCTTTTGTCAAAAAAAGGGGTTGATTTTTTTTTATATGATGTTATAATGGTGAACGTAAATTTAATATTTGCTATATGATGCTTACGGGAAATAACTTTTCAAGTTGACCGAAGGAGTAACACTCTCAGGTGCCCTATGGGTGAGGACCGTAAGTGGATAGCACTTTGGAGAAGCCTGATTAAATTCAGGTGCCGAAGGGGCAAAGCGCAAACGCGTAAATCTCTCAGGCGAAAGGACGAAGTCTTAAATTTTACCTTTAGGGGTAATTTTGTGTTTTGTCGTTTTGTCGGATTATGCGTTTTGCATAGTCCGATTTTTATTTTGTCAATATTTTATAAGGGGATGTCAAAAATGATTCTTGACAAAATTGCCGAAATTAACGGCAGCATTAACAGCGTGGTTTGGGGTACTTTTGGCCTTGCACTTTTAATTGGTACAGGCATTATCGTTACCCTTTGCACCAAGGTTTTTCAAATCTCACACATTGGTCTTTGGTTTAAAAACACGCTTGGCAGTATGTTTAAAAAAGATGTTATCAAGCACCGCAAAGAAAAGGGTACCATTTCACCCTTTCAGGCACTCTGCACAGCACTTGCGGCAACTGTAGGCACAGGTAACATCGCAGGTGTTGCAGCCGCAATTTGCATTGGCGGCGCGGGTGCAGTATTCTGGATGTGGGTTGCAGCCTTTTTTGGTATGATGACCAACTTTGCCGAAAACACATTAGGTATCTATTTCCGTCGCAAAAACGCTGACGGAGAATGGTCGGGCGGCGCAATGTATTATTTGCAGGACGGTCTTGGCGGATATACATATAAAGACGACAACAGTAAGGCAAGCTTTAAAAACCTTGGTAAAATACTTGCTATACTTTTCTGCATCTTCGCAATGCTTGCTTCATTCGGTATAGGCAGTATGGGTCAGGTGAACAAAATTGTTGCCAATGTTGCTGCGGCTTTTGATGTAAAGGCGCTCTCAAGCATTGAGGTATTTGGTGGCATTTCACTTTACAATATCATCATAGGCGTAGTAATTATGGCTCTTACCGCAATAATAACACTTGGCGGTGTTAAGCGCATTGCAAACGTTGCTGAAAAAATAGTACCTTTTATGGTCGTTCTCTTTGTGCTTGGTAGTCTTGTTATTATTGGTATAAACTATAGCGCTATCATTCCTGCATTTAAGGCAATTTTTGTAAATGCATTCAGTCCCGAGGCATTTGTTGGTGGTGGCATAGGCGCAGTTATTGGCAAGGTTGTAACACAGGGCTTTAAGCGTGGCGTTTTCTCAAACGAGGCAGGTCTTGGCTCGTCGGTTATGGTACACTCTAACTCAAGCATCAAAGAACCCGTAAAGCAGGGTATGTGGGGCATATTTGAAGTATTTGCCGACACAATGATCGTTTGCACAATGACCGCTTTGGTTGTGCTTACCTCGGGCGGTCTTAACGGCGGTGTTTTCAATGCAAAAACCGGCGAAATCGCCGAAGGCTTTACCGATGCAACCTTGGTAGGCGGCGCATTTAACGAAGTATTTGGCTGGGGCAATATCGGTCAAAAGTTTGTTGCGATTGCAATGTTCTTGTTCGCATTTACAACCGTGCTTGGTTGGTCACATTACGGCTCAAAGGCTTGGGAATACCTCTTTGGTGCAAAGACTACCGTTATATTCCGCATAATTCACGTATGCACCATTATATTTGGCGCAGTGCTCACCTCTTCACTCGCCTGGGATATTTCTGATACCTTTAACGGTCTTATGATGATACCCAACCTTATCGGTGTCCTCTTTATGCTGCCTCTCGTTGTTAAAATAACAAAGAACTACGTTGACCGTAAAGTGAAGAAAAAAGATGTTAAACCAATTCTTTCTTACGACCCTGATATTCAAGCAGAGGCTGAAGCCGCTGTTTTGAACGGTGAAGAATAAAGATACCTCTTTAAAGAATAGCGCAAAGGTCGGCATGGCGAAAGCTGTGTCGGCTTTTGTTTTTTATATAGTTTTTAATGTTTTATATTTTTTCTTGACAAATTCAAAATTTTCTTGTATTGTTGTAATAGTACAGTAATACAAGAAAGGAGTGTTTGTATGGCTTGGAGCTTTACATCCGATAAGCTCATTTATATGCAAATTGCCGATCGCATTACACTATCGGTGTTATCGGGCGAATATCCACCCGGCGCGCAAATACCAAGTGTAAGGCAATTGGCGCTTGAGGCGGCGGTTAACCCTAACACTGTTCAGCACGCCTTTGCCCACCTTGAAAATGAGGGTATTATAATTTCAAAAGGCACTGTTGGTCGCTATGTTACCGAAGACACCACTATTATTGAAAGCAGTCGACAAAAGCTTGCAGAACAAACTGTAAAAGCATTTGCCAAAGGCATACAGCCGCTTGGCATATCTAAAGAAGAAATCATAAAACTATTAGAGGAGGAATTAAGTTGAATATTCTTGAATGTAAAAACCTCACAAAATCATACCGCAAGGGTGTGCGAGTACTTGATAACCTCAACTTAGAAATTCCCGCTGGCAAAATTGTGGGTCTTTTGGGCCCTAACGGCTGCGGAAAATCTACACTTATCAAGCTTGTATCAGGTCTTTTGCAGGCCGATAGCGGCGAGATAACAGTAGGCGGAGTTCCCGTTGGTGAGCAAAGCAAGGCTCTTATTTCTTACCTGCCCGAGCGTACATATTTTAACTCTTGGATGAAGGTTGAAGAGCTTATAATGTATTTTGAGGAGTTTTATGCTGACTTTGATACCGAACGCGCATTTAAGCTGCTTTATGACCTGGGCATTGACCCAAAAGCCAAACTCAAATCACTTTCAAAGGGCACCAAAGAAAAGGTTCAGCTTATTCTTGTAATGTCGCGCAACGCAAAGCTTTATTTGCTTGACGAGCCAATTGCGGGCGTTGACCCTGCCGCTAGAGAATACATTTTAAGCACCATTGTAAGCAACTATAACCCCGAAGCATCAATTGTTATCACAACCCACCTTATAACCGATGTTGAGCAAATACTTGATGACTTTGTATTTATGTCCTTTGGCGGTCAAATTTTAAATTCAGGCAACGCCGAACAAGCACGACTTGAAAGCGGTAAAACACTTGACGCTTTGTTCAGGGAGGTATTCAAATGCTAAAAAAACTATTGCGATACGATTTAAAATCGGTGTTTAAATATTGGTGGATTGCAGCGATTGCTTCTATCGGCTTATCTGCAATAGGTGGACTTTGCCTTTCTATTGCCACAACAGGAAAGGAGGTTCCGCCGCTTATTACCGTATTGATTGTTTTTGCCGTAATCTTCACCATTTTCGGCATAATAGCCTTTTCAATTCTTTCGTTAATTTTAGTGTATGTTCGATTTTATAAAAACTTTTTTACGGATGAAGGTTACCTCACCTTTACCCTACCTGTAAAACGCAGTCAACTGCTCAATTCAAAGCTTATTTCAAGCGTTTTGACAATGTGCTGCACCTCTGCGATTCTTATTGCCGATATATTTATTTTGTTGGCGTTGGGAATAGGTCAACCGTTTTTTGACGAGTTCTTAACCCCATTTGTTCAATTGCTTAAAGAACTCTTTGTGGAATTACCAATCGAAGGTCATCTTTACATATTCACTTGGGCAGTTCTGGTTTTAATCAGCTTTTTGTTATCAAGCATATTCTCTACCCTGTTTTTATTTGCCTGCATAACCTTTGCAGCAGTTATTACCAAAAAGGCAAAGGTTATAACCGCAATCGGCATTTACTACGCCGCAAGTGGAGTTGTGACGGGCTTTTTACAAATTCTTTATATGTTTGGCTTCACAAGCATTATTGATTGGATTGCAGAATTGCCTCAAAATACAGTCAAATTTTTTATTACCGCAATATTACTTGGCATAACACTTGCTCTTGCGCTTGTGTGCCTAATGCTTTACACACTCGAATACTTTATGCTTGACCGCAAGCTTAATTTAAGTTAAGGGGGAATAAAAATGAAAAATAAAATTTTATCATTAATTATTGCAGTTTTGCTTATTATCCCCTGCATTTGTATAAGCGTTTCGGCAGCCACACCCGAAATTGAAATTTTAAACAACGCTCAAAAGCTTGAATATCAAGGCAATAGCTTTGTGCGCTTTGATTCATCACTGGTTGATTTTGACGTTGAAGATTACATTAACGATGTAATCTATAACCTTGGCGGTATTAAATCTGCCGATTATGAATTAAGCCGCAATAACGCGATAATAAGAGCATCTTTCACCTATGATGACGGCAGTATACTGACCGCAACATTTATAAACGAAAATTTTTATTACGATGAATACCAACGTCTTACACAAAATCCCGACCAATACATAGTTGAATTTTATTACCCCAATAACAACACCGTAACCGCTGATGCTGACGCCTTTTACGGTGAAGCTGCAAACCTTTACGACGTTGACCTTTGGGATAGCTCCCGAATGGATGTAACAGCCAATATGCTGGACAACACATTTTATATAAATAAGGGTTGCTTGTTTATAACAGATGATGCATATTACTATTTAGACTATGCAAGAGCCGGCATCACCGACCCCTACGGCTTTGACCCATATGAAATTGAGGGGTGGACTGATGTTTATAAAATAACCGACCCCGATTTGTGTGAACAGTTAGATGAGGCATATAGCGAATATAATGATGATTTCATCGGCCTTTTAGACGGTGATTTCTCGATAAGCATCGGCATAGTATTTTTGTGCATTGCTTTTGCCGTAATTCCGCTTGCCGCACTAATAGTATTTTTAATACTCGCGTTGCGTGCAAAAACTCCACGCTATAAAAAGCTGCTTGGCGCAATATGCATCACCGCAGCCGCAGAGCTTTTAGTATTTATAATAGCGGTTTTATTGCTGACGGTATTTAAATAATTCATTATAAACAAAATGCTTGAGGTTTAACCTCAAGCATTTTGTTATATTTGTGAAGGGTTGTTCCCTGTTTCTCTTTTATATGTTGCCGAAAAATAGCCTTGCGAGCTAAAGCCCAATGCGTCAGACACTTCATTTACTGCCATACCGCCCTTAAGCATAAGTGTAGCGGTTTTGATTTTTAACGTTAAAAAATATTTGTGCACGCTCATACCTGCGTATTTATCAAAAAGCCTTTTAAGACTTGATACGCTTATATTTAGCTCTGTCGCAAGCTCATCTACCAAAAGGTTTTCGGCTACGCGCGTGTTCATTATTTCGAGTGCGCGTTTAAAAAGCTCGGTTTCGTGGGTTTTGGTTTTAGGCAATGTGTGCGCCCCACTTGCAATAGACAGCACAATGCGGCTTATATATATTGCCACCGTTTGCAAAAATATATCATTATTGGCAAACCGCGGCAGCAAATCATCAAAGGTATCGGCATTTTGCAGCTTGAGATGATTTTTAATTTCCACTTCTAAAAATTCTAAAAAGCTTTTAATTATATTACGGTTATGCTTGTCAAGATGAAAGGCTCGTCTTTCTAAATTTTTGCAAAGTGCCCCCGACATAGCGAAAGAAAAAATAAGCAATGTAGCGCCGCTTTCACCAACAACATTAAATTTATGCAGCTCTAAAGGCTTGTGAAAAATTATATCTCCACTTTTAAAGCTATGCACATTTTCGTCAGCCGAAATTATTACCTCGCCGTCTGCTACATACACAACCTCCCAAAAGTCGTGCATCTCGCCTAAAAAGCGATGACCTTTTTCAAAATGCCGCTTAAAAAGGCTATATAATTTTGTTATTTCTACCTGTTTATTCACCACATAGGGTTGCCAAGACATTTGAATTCCCCACTTTTGAACTAAAATTATATATTTTAAACTGAATTTATATTGATTTATGTTTTTAGACCGTATATACTGACAATATATAATAAAACTTTACAAAAGTCAAGGAGAGTTTTTATGAAAAAGTTAAAAGTTATCTTAATAGGCGCAGGTAACCGCGGCGGCACATATACCGATGTTATGGCTGCTATGCCCGAGCAGTTTGAAGTTGTTGCTATAGCAGAACCGCGTGACAGCCGCAGAGAATATGTACAACAAAAGCACAACATCCCTGATGAGAGATGCTTTACCGACTACAAGCCATTGCTTGCTCTTGGTAAAATTGCTGACATCGCTCTTATTGCCACAATGGACCGCGATCATTTTGAGCCTGCTATGATGGCGATTGACTTAGGATACGACCTTCTTCTTGAAAAGCCAATCACACCTACTCCTGAAGAATGTATTGCCCTTACTGAAAATGCCGAAAAACACGGTGTTAAGGTTGTAATCTGCACTGTGCTTCGTTATACCCCTCTCTTTATAAAACTTAAAGAAATTATCGATTCGGGTCGCATCGGCAAGGTTATGTCAATAAACCACGAAGAATGTGTTGAATTTGTTCACCAGTCGCACAGCTTTGTTCGCGGCAACTGGGGCAATTCTGAACGCAGTTCTGTAATGCTGCTTCAAAAATCTTGTCACGATATTGATATTTTGCAGTGGTTGCTCGGCAAAAAGTGCAAAAAGGTTCAGTCCTTTGGCGCGCTCACCTATTTTACCGAAGAAAACGCACCCGAGGGTGCGCCCGAGCGTTGTATTGAAGGTTGCCCCGTAGGTGACACATGCATATACAACTCCGTAAAGCTTTATCTCGAAAATGATAGCAACTGGTTCCGCAGTGCCGCCACAAAGCTTGTAAAATCTACTGATGAGGATGTTAAAAAATCACTTATGGAATCCAACTACGGTAAATGTGTTTTCCATTGCGATAATGACGTTGTTGACCATCAAACAGTTAATATGCTCTTTGAAGACGATATCACCGTAACCTTTACAATGAACGCATTTAACACAGGTGGCAGATACATTAACATCTACGGTACTAAGGGTGAAATACGCGCCGCTCTTAAGGGTGATACACCTATAAGAGTATATGACATTGTTTCTAAAGAAACCGAAGAAATACCAAGCTCAGGCACCGATGGTATTGTTGGCGGTCACGGTGGCGGTGACTCGGGTATTATAGTAACACTTTACAAATATATGACCGGCGATTACACAGGAAATTCTGTGCCCACCATTCAAGAATCTTGCTATAACCACCTTGTTACCTTCGCGGCTGATCACGCCCGCAAGGCCGGCACTGTTGTTGATGTGGAAGAATACATAAATGGCTTGAAAAAATAAAATTATTATAATATAATACAGTTAAACCTAGTGCTTAACTGTATTATTTTTTAGGAGATATCATTATGATTAAAGTTGGAATTGCTGATTATGGACTTAACGTCTGGTATGGTAATATGCACGATTACGAGTGGCGACTTTCTATGCTTAAAAAATTAGGCTTTGATGGCATTGAGCGACTCGAAGCTGCAAATGCTGAAACAGCCCTTCGTTATAACGCGCTTGCTCACAAAATGGGTATGGACTTTACTACCTGCCGCGGCACGAACGCTGCCGACACCCTTACCTTCTCATCAGGGCTCGGTAAAAACTATATTTGGGTGCAGTCAACAGCTTCTGATTTTGACACCTTTTGCCGTCATGCCAATCATCAAGCGCAGATAGCAAAGCAGTACGGCGTTAAAGTGGGTATTCACAATCATTTGGGCACTCCGGTTGAAACTGAGCAGCAGTTAGAAGAATTTTTAACCCGTTGCCCCGATTGCTACATAGTTTTTGATATTGGTCATCATCACGCAGCAGGTGGCGATCCGCTCTATATAATAGAAAAATATTTTGACCGTCTTGTAACGGTGCATTTTAAAGACTATGTTATAAAAGATGCTAACGCTTCCGTTTGGTCAAGCCGACTGCGTTTTTGTGAGCTTGGCGGTGGTGTTATGGGTGATATTCCAAAACGAGTTGCAGAAACTTTAATTCAAAAAGGTTATAACGGTTGGGTTATGGTAGAGCACGACACCCACCTGCAAGATCCACGCATTGATTTAAAAATCAGCCGCGACTACCTAAAAGATTGCGGTATATAGGAGGAAATGTTATGTCAAATCCAATTAAACTTGGCCTTGTTGGTATAGGTCGCGCAGGCTGGGGTATGCACGTAAGTGACATTGAAAAAAAGCCTGACAAATACCAGTATGTTGCCGCTTGTGACCTATTACCCGAACGCGTTCAAAAAATGGTAGATAAATTTGGTTGTAAAGGTTATAGCAATATTGATGATATGTTGGCTGACACCGACGCCGAAATAGTTTGTATTGCAACACGTTCTTGTGACCACTACGAGCACGGCGTAAAGGTGCTAAAGAGTGGCAAGGATTTGCTTATGGAAAAGCCTATTGGTTTAACGCTAAAACAGGCAGAAGATTTGTTTGCAACAGCAAAGGCAGAGGGCCGTAAAATTTACGTGCGTCACAACCGCCGTTTTGAAAGCGTTTTCAACGAGGTTAAAAATGTAATAGAGTCCGGTATACTTGGTAACGTGTATGAAATTAATATTTCTCAAGGTTCTTTCCAGCATCGTGACGATTGGCAAACTTTAAGTGAGTTTGGCGGCGGTCAGTTGCTTAACTGGGGACCTCATATCATTGACCATTCACTTCGCCTGCTTGGCTCCCCTGTTAAAAACATTACAGGCGAGTTAAAACAAGTAACTGCAGGTGGTAACTGCGAAGACCATGTTATTATTTACTTTGAAAGTGAAGCGGGCAGAACAGTTAATATGTGCATTAGCGGTGGTATGGCATTGCGTGCAGGTAGACGCTTTAGCATTTACGGTGACCGCGGTTCTATACTTTGCGGTGAAGACGGCAATGAAAAAAGCATTAAGCTTCGCTATATAAACCCTGAACAAGTAATTCCACCCGTTGTATCAAGCCCCGACACACCCGGAGCCGCATTTGGCGCAAGCGGCACATACGCCTCAGCAACAGAGATTGACTGGGTTGAAAAAGAATATACTGCCCCTGCCGAAGATTTATCGGTAATATGGGACTACATGTACGAAAGCTATCGTAACGGCGCTGATTACCCTATTAAAGAGGATGAAGCGCTCGCGGTTATGCAAGCGGTTGAGGCTGTGCGCCGTGGCACAAAATTTGATTTCCATAAATAATTATAAATATAGGGATCGCGCCTGTGTGCCGTTCCGTTAAAAAGGCTTGAGGTTAACCCTCAAGCCTTTGTTGATTTATATTAAGAATTACTTTCATTTATCTCTTTTTATTTTTTGCACGATGTACAATAATAAGTACTATTATAGCGATAATCACAGGAACGATTAAGTAAGGAATTGCCGATAACGCAAAAGCGAATACTGATGTTATCATTTTTCCAACATTCTTAAATCCATTAATTACATTATTCCAAATCCTACTCCAATACCCTTCGGTTTTAACCTCTCGTTCTACCTCATAAACTGTAAGTCTTATAGTACTGTAATCGGTTTGATTTTCCAAACTATTTAATTGTGCTGTATAAGACTCAATTTTTGCTCTGACATCAGCAAGGCTCTCTTTAACCGAAAGCAAATCTGTAACATTGTCTGCCTGTTTCATTATTTCAATAAGACTTTCCTCTTCGGCTTTATAAACCTTGATTCTCGCCTCTATGTCAACGTACTGTTCGGTTACGTCCTCAACACTTTCACTACGGCTTTTAACCGTGGCATTGCTTGACACCGATTGTGTAAAGCCTTCGGCTTTTTCAACAGGAATTCTTATAGTTGCGGTAAAACGTCTAAAATCGGAGGTGTTTGACTCGTTAGAACTTTCTATGTAACCACCACTTGAGGAAATAGTGGAACGAACACTATTGATATAGTTGTCGTAATCTTTGGTTTCTACATCCAACGTAAATTCTTTGATAAGCTTGCGTTCAGCAACGGCTTCGCTGTCTAAAACTTCTTCTGTAAAATATGCTTCGTCCTTGACAACAACTTTATTTTTAGATGTTGACTCGGCGCAACCACAAAGTGTCGCCATAACAAGAATAACGCAAATAGCCAATGTAATAACTTTTTTCATAAAAACCCTCCCTTTCATAATTTTATTATAATATAAGCCTATACTTTTTGCAATAACGAATTAACAAGACAAAAGGACTTGAGAAAATTCTCAAGTCCTTTAATTGTGCATTATGAATTATGCATTGTGCATTATTTATTAAGCGCTTCGTTAACTGCAACTGCACAAGCAACAGTCATACCAACCATTGGGTTGTTACCTGCACCGATAAGACCCATCATCTCTACGTGAGCAGGAACAGAAGAAGAACCTGCAAACTGAGCGTCAGAGTGCATACGGCCCATTGTATCGGTCATACCGTAAGAAGCAGGACCAGCAGCCATATTGTCCGGGTGGAGTGTACGGCCTGTACCGCCGCCTGATGCTACTGAGAAATACTTCTTGCCCTGTTCGATACATTCTTTCTTATAAGTACCTGCAACAGGATGCTGGAAGCGGGTTGGGTTGGTTGAGTTACCTGTAATAGATACGTCAACGCCCTCTTTGTGCATAATTGCAACGCCTTCACGAACGTCGTCAGCACCATAGCAACGAACCTTTGAACGCTCGCCTGTTGAGTAAGCGGTTTCATTTACTATTGTAAGCTCACCTGTGTAGTAGTCAAACTTAGTCTGAACATAGGTAAAGCCGTTAATACGTGAAATAATTTGAGCAGCGTCTTTGCCAAGACCGTTAAGAATAACACGGAGTGGCTCTTTACGTGCTTTGTTTGCGCTACGTGCAAGACCGATAGCGCCTTCAGCAGCAGCGAATGATTCGTGACCTGCAAGAAAAGCGAAGCACTTGGTCTCTTCACGAAGGAGCATTGCGCCCAAGTTACCATGGCCTATACCAACCTTACGGTCGTCGGCAACAGAGCCCGGAATACAGAATGACTGAAGACCAAGACCAATCTTTTCTGCAGCTTCGGCAGCAGATGCTACCTTATCTTTAATAGCGATTGCGCAGCCTACAACGTAAGCCCAAGCAGCGTTTTCAAAGCAGATTGGCTGAATGCCCTTAACAATGCCGTAAGCGTCAACGCCTGCGTCGTCACAAATCTGCTTAGCCTCTTCAATAGAAGCAATGCCGTGTTTGCTAAGTTCTGCGTTTATTTGATTAATTCTTCTTTCATAGCTTTCAAATAATGGCATAATCTGTTACCTCCCTAATTATTCTTCACGTGGGTCGATGAGGCGAACTGCGTCATCTACACGTCCGTACTGGCCGCTTGCTTTCTCCAAAGCAACGTTCGCGTCCATACCCTTTTTAATCATTTCCATCATTTTGCCAAGGTGAACAAACTTGTAGCCGATGATCGTGTCATTTTCATCAACAGCACACTTTGTAATGTAACCCTCAGCAAGCTCGAGGTAACGAGGACCTTTAACCTTTGTAGCGTAGGTAGTACCCGTTTGTGAACGAAGGCCTTTACCAAGGTCTTCAAGACCAGCGCCGATTGGCAAACCGTCTTCTGAAAAAGCGGTCTGTGTACGACCGTAAACAATTTGTAAGAAGAGCTCGCGCATAGCGGTGTTAATAGCGTCACACACAAGGTCGGTGTTAAGAGCTTCAAGCAAGGTCTTGCCTACAAGAATTTCAGATGCCATAGCAGCTGAGTGAGTCATACCTGAGCAACCGATTGTTTCAACCAAAGCCTCTTCAATAACGCCCTCTTTAACGTTAAGGCTGAGCTTACAAGCACCCTGCTGTGGAGCGCACCAACCGATACCGTGGGTAAGACCGGAGATATCTTTAACTTCCTTTACCTGTACCCATTTACCCTCTTCAGGAATAGGAGCAGGACCGTGATATGCGCCCTTTGCGAGTGGGCACATATTTTGTACTTCATGTGAGTAGTTCATAATATGTAACTCCTTTCAAAATTTCATACAAGGTTAGTATAGCATTTTTTTCGACAAAAAACAATACCGAAATTGCCAAAAATTTAACATTTTCTTTTTAAGAAACTATTGTTTTTATCCAAGAGCCCTGTTTTACAAAAATATACCCTAATATGCATTTTATAATATTTAACATTTGAACTATAAAAAACACCATAAGTATGCCAAGTGATGTGAATTTGATAAGGCAAAACGCTGCCGAAACGCTTACAACCCAAGTGAATATGCAATCAAAAATAAGGGTTATTATTACCTTTCCGCCCGACCTGAGTGTAAAGTAAGATGAATGTGCGCACGCCTCTATTGGAATAGCCAGCGCTGTGATTTGCATAAGTGATGTTGCGAGACTTTTTGCATTATCGCTTATGTTGTAAATACGAGGTATATATATTGCGCTGACGGCGTAAGCTGCGGCAACAATTACACCTATAAACACCGAAAATGCAATTAACTTAAAGGCGGTTTCTTTTATTTCTTCCTTATCTTTTCCTGCGCCCAAATCGTGACCGAGTATTATGCCAACTGCGATACCCACCGAGAAAAACGCCACCGAAAACACATTAAAAAATGTTTGTGAAATATTATTTGCCGCCACAACATCAAGTCCGCGCTGCGCATAAAGTCCGTTAACCGTTGCCATACCCGAAGCCCACAGCGCTTCGTTCACCATAAGAGGCATACCCTTTTTAAATATCTCACCAATGAGGCTAAGGGATATGTAAGGGCTTTTCCAACCCTCCAATATAAATATACACTTTTGCCGTTTTATAAGTGTGTAGACCACCAAAATGCCAAGCTCTACAAAACGCGATACAACCGTGGCTATTGCGGCGCCGTTTACACCAAGACGCGGCGCACCCATTTTCCCAAAAATAAGCGCATAATTAAGCGATAGATTAACAACAACCGCCAGCACACCCGCAATCATCGGCACGGTGCTCTGCCCCGCCTCGCGCAGTGTGCTGCCGTAGCACTGTGATATGGTATAAGGTATGAGGCCAATAAGCATTATATAAAGATAACTTTTTGCAAACGATAAAGACTGCGCCGCAAGAGTTGCGTTATCGTCTTTATTTAAATATAGCATTATAAGGTCGTCGCTTTTAAAATACAGCAACGCTACGCCAATTGCGGCAATCAGCACACAAAAGATTATTTTAAATCTAAAGGTTTGCTTTACGCCCTCAAAATCGCCCTTGCCAAAATATTGCGCGGTAAAAATGCCCGCGCCCGATATAGCGCCAAACACACAAAGGTTAAACACAAACATAAGCTGGTTAGAAACCGCAACGCCGGTTGACTGCGCCTGACCCACAGTGCCGACCATAACATTGTCGAGCATATTGACAAAGTTGGTTATACCCTGCTGTATCATAATGGGTATTGTAAGAACAAAAACCCTTTTATAAAAGGCCTTGGTGCCCATAAGTTTTTTAAACATAAATCACCTCAAAATCACCGATTTATCAAGTTGAAATTTTAACACATATTGACATTTATTGCAACAAAAAAAGACAGAAATCTATTCTGCCTTTTTTTGCATAAATATTGTATAAAGAAAGAGTAATGAAAATGACCGATACTTAAGCGCGATATTTTTCGGGATAATAGCTTTTGCACACGTTATTACCCTTAATCACTTTAAAGCGGCGACGGCGAAAACGCGCCGCAATGCGCTCTTCAAATTTAATAAATCTATCCTCGTGAAAAACTGCCCAGATAGCAAAAACCACAAGAGCCATCTCAAATATTGTAAGTAAAGTTCCTTGTAAATTCATAAGTTTTCCTCCGCCGAACATTTGTTCGTTTTCTGTATTTTGATTATAGCAAATAGAAGTTTATTTGTCAAGCTTCTTTTTGCATTTTTTATTATAATTTTTTCTCAGTCCTAAAATACGGACTTTTAAAACAAAAATTCCAAGCTATAATGATATTGACAAAAATAGCATAAACATTTATAATTTTTATATCTTACACTTCTTTTAAAGGA
>JAZUOS010000076.1:0-2033 GCA_045604765.1 Acutalibacteraceae bacterium
CCTTTTTCGAAAAAGGGGGGACCATCGCTTGCGATGGTGGGATATTCTCGACGCGAATAGCGTCGTTTTGCCAAAGGCAAAAAATATTTTAAAATCGCACCAAAGGTGCGACCTTGTTAAAGGGTTGCATCCGCGATGCAAATTTAATAAAGGTTTCACCTTGCGGTGAAAATGTTGCTTTGCAACAAAGAACCTTCCGTCTTTTGACATACAAGTATGTCAAAATCCACCTTCCTTCGAAGAAAGGCAGAATATGAACCAACTTTTCTGTTCTAACCAAGCAACGAAAAAACGGCACGGATATCAGCCGTGCCGTAAGGTGACCGATAGTTTATTGGGCTGTCCCAAAGGGCGAAATGCGAACAAATCGCCCTTTGGAAACTTTTTGACTATTCACTCTTACTTATTACTTTTCCTTGCCGTCCCCTGTCTTACCCTGTAAGCGTTGCACCTAAATATGAGGTTGGGGTGTCCAAAGGGTGAATTGCAAACAAATCACCCTTTGAGCATTGCTTTAACTATCTTTTTCCGACTAGCACAGAGAACCGTCCCCTGTGTTATTCCTGTGTTATTCCTGCTCTCTAGTTAGTCTGTCTTGTCTTTATTTCCAAGTACAATCCTGCCATTATTGCATATACACCAAAAAATAACATAAACACAACTAAGGGCATCCAAAAAAATTCTGAAACTGGTGGTTGATTATTAAATAAATTAAAAAAACATGTAAAAAATTGTGTTGCGATAAAAATGATTAAATTAATTTTTATCGCAATTCTAATGTTGCCATAAACTTTGTTTTTCTTAAAGACATCATTATACCAATATTTCTCTTCGGAGTTCATTTTCAATAACTGTACTGTTGGGATAATTACAATCATATATAGAAAACAAAGAAATATTGCCATAAAGAAACCAATTGTTTGATTAAATATTGATTTGTCTTCATTCATACAGAAAATTAAATCCCGAAAAACAAACCAAAAAGGATACATGAAAAAAATAAATGTTGTAATAAAATAATATACTTTAAATCTAATATGAAAGTATTTTTTCATAATATTATCCTCTATTCAATATAGTTAATAATTTCAGTTTTTCTTTTTTTCAACCATGATGAAATTTCCTTTAAAAATACAGTAAACTCTCTATTAGCAACTGAAGATTGGCTAACACCATAACCAGTTGTGGCAACACATAAACCATAACATTTATAAGTTCCATTTGAAGCTTTTGAAATATATGCTTTACCATTGCCTATTGAAAGTGAGTTACTAGAGGAGTGCCCCTTTGTATAATCTTTTGGCCAGGAAAAGCCGGATTTTGTTCTTACCAAAAACAAACCAATACTGAACGACACATTAAAGGAAAACATGTTTTTTATATTGGTTAGCGAAACATTAGATTTAGAAGCTAAAAACTTTAAATTCTTTTTGAAAAAATTATAAGCATCTTTTGAGTAACCAGCTCCAGCTCCAACGCCTGCATAAACATAAACATAGAATTTTTTGGTTTTAGGAACAAAAACAAACTCAATCCCAACTTCACCAGCAAGCCCTAAAAAAGTCGCAGAAATTTCAATTTGAATGCCAACTGCAGTAATAGAATATTTGGCTGCACCAGTTTCATCAGTCCAATTTACCGGATCATTCTCACAATAAGCGAATAAGTTACAACCAAGAACAGTGCCTGTTGCATTAAGATAGTTGGTATCATCAGCATTGATGAAACGACCTGTATTGGGGTCGTAGTACCTTGACTGGAGATAATACATACCCATATCGTAGTCGTAGCAATAACCACGGTAAGCAAACGGATTAAGAAGGTCAGCTTTCATCTGGGTGAGCAACTCAATCTGTCCCGGAGTGGTAGAGCCATTTGCCTGATATGTTACAGTACGCTTACCAAACACATCGTAGGTAAAGGTTACCATTTTCTTACCTGCAGCACTTACAATGTGGGTTATATCTCCCTGTGCATTTTTCAGGTAGTAGAAAGTATCTACAGAGCCATCCTCACGAGTTGCAACAAAACCA
>JAZUOS010000077.1:0-4583 GCA_045604765.1 Acutalibacteraceae bacterium
AACGTTTGTAGTACCTGCGTTGCCGCTGCCAAGCTCACGAACATCCTTTTTCATAAATGCTTTTGAAAGCACAACTGCAAAACTAATGCTACCCAATAAATAGGCTAAAATAACGGTTAAAACTGCATAAATCATTTTGCGTTTTTATCTCCTCTCTCACGGATGACAAACCTTACGGGTGTGCCCTCAAGACCAAAGGTTGAGCGTATCTGATTTTCGAGATAGCGCTGATATGAAAAGTGGAAAAGCTCTGCATTATTGCAAAAGCACACAAAGGTTGGCGGACAGGTTGATGCCTGCGTCATATAGTATATTTTAAGGCGTTTACCCTTGTCAGACGGCGGTTGCACACGCGCCGTAGCATCGGCTAAAATATCATTAAGCTTACCCGTGGAAATACGCATTGTATTTTGTGTGCGAACATAATTAATAAGCTCAAAAAGTCTATCAAGTCGTTGACCTGTTTTTGCCGAAATAAAGATAATCGGCGCATAAGGCATAAAACTAAAATCATTCATCAGCTTTTTGCGATAGTTGTCCATAGTTTGACCGTCTTTTTCAACAATATCCCATTTATTAACAGCAATAATACACGCTTTACCCTCTTCAAGAGCAAGACCCGCTACTTTAGAATCCTGCTCGGTAAAGCCGTCTACACCGTCAATCATAATAACACACACGTCAGAACGTTCAATAGCCATTTTTGCGCGAAGAACACTATATTTCTCAATTTTGTCTTCCACACGACTGTTACGTCGAAGACCCGCAGTATCTATAAAATTAAACTTGCCGAATTTATTTTCTACGAGTGAGTCGATAGCGTCACGCGTTGTACCCGCAATATCGGATACAATTACGCGTTCCTCACCTGTGATTTTATTTACAAGTGACGATTTACCCGCGTTTGGCTTGCCTATAACAGCGACATTTATAACATCTTCATCCTCAGCCTCATCCATTTCGGGTAAAAATTCATAGGCTGCATCAAGCAAATCGCCAGTGCCGTGACCGTGCACTGAGGATACGGGGATTGGGTCACCGAGACCTAAATTATAAAACTCATAAAACTCGGGAGGAACATCGCCGATTTTATCGCATTTATTTATGCACAAAACAATTGGTTTTCCGCTTTTGAGCAACATTGAGGCAATCTCAGCATCGGTAGCTGTTACACCCGTTTGCATATCGCAAACCATTATAATCACGTTTGCGGTATCAATAGCAAGCTGCGCTTGAGAACGCATACCCGACAAAATAATATCGTTGGTTTTAGGTTCAATACCGCCTGTGTCAACAAGCATCACTTTTTTACCTTGCCATTCGGTATCGCCGTAGATACGGTCGCGGGTAACACCAGGGGTGTCATCAACAATAGACAAACGCTTGCCAATAAGCTTATTAAACAGCGTAGACTTACCAACATTAGGTCTGCCAACTACTGCAATAATTGGTTTTGCCATAATTTTCGCCTCCTAAATATCTAAAATTGCATCAACTAATTCGTATCCATCGTTATTAATGGGTTTAATTTTAATGTTTAATTTTTGCGACAAATCTTCCATCGTTATGCTATCAAGAAACATATCACCCTCGGCGCGCAACATACTTGACGGTATAAGTAAAGTATCGCCCAAATTTTTATTTTTTAACTGATTATATATATCGGTCGCGGTAACAAGACCTGCAACTGTAATTCTTTCACCAAAGAAATCGTTTTTAATGGCATAAACGTCGCATTTAAGTCCGTTGCACTTTTGCTCACACAGAGAAGCAATCTCGCAAAGAAGCGGATACGCCGCTACACCTGTTGCAATTGTAATGTGTCGGTCGGCAGATGTTGTATTAATTTCAGCAAGGGCAGCGTCAACTTCTGATTTTAAAAGTGACCAAAGTCCTACACCGTTTTCAAGCTGTAAAAAATCACCGTAAAACTCAGTTGTCGGTATTTTTCTGCCCGACAAAAGATAAAATTCATCCGAGCCGTAAATACGTCTATCGCCATATTTAATAACCGATTTCTCGGCATATTCGTCAATAATATCAAGAACCTCGGCAGCAGTATATTTATTAAATGGCTCAAGTTTTGTGAGATTATCGCGGTATTTTGTAAGGCCAACAGGCACTGCTGCGATACATTCCATATTTTCAAGCGATAATAAATCACTTAAACTGCGACGTAGTTCGTCACCGTCATTATACCCCGGACACAATACCAACTGACTATTCATTTTAATACCCGCGTCATTAAAGCGCCTCATTACCTCAAGGACTTTACCTGCCGATTTATTGGTCATCATTTTAACACGCAACTCAGGATTAGTGGTATGAACCGAAATATTTATCGGGCTTATGTGCATATTTATAATACGCTCAATTTCATGCTCGGTAATGTTGGTCAGCGTAATATAATTTCCAAACAAGAAAGAAAGTCGCGAGTCATCATCCTTAAAATAAAGGCTATCGCGAAGGCCCTTTGGTAACTGGTCAATAAAGCAAAACACACATTTGTTTTTGCAAGAACGCTTTTCATCCATTAAGTATGTGTCAAAAACAAGACCTATTTCCTGTGATTCTTGCTTTTTAATTTTAATTTTTTTAATTTTACCTTTAGAATTTATTATTTCGGCAACAACTTTTTCATTATTTTGATAAAAACGGTAGTCGAGCACATCCATTATAATGTTGCCGTTAAGTGATACAAGTGTATCGCCTGATTTTATTTTTGCTTTAGCAGCAGGACTTTTCTTTTCAACTTCTTTAATTATAACAGACATACCTTCACCACCTTCACTAAACATATATTATACGATATTTCTGCGTAAAAAACAAGAGGAGGATTTGCTCCTCCTCTTAAAAACTGAATTATTCAGCAATTTCTAAAACCTGACGGCCGTTATATTTGCCACAAGCGGGGCAAATTCTGTGGGGACGCTTGTACTCACCACAATTAGAACATCTTACCAATGTAGGAGCAGTAAGCTTCCATAAGTTGTTTCTTCTCTTGTCTCTTCTTGCTTTAGAAGTTTTTCTCTTCGGTACTGCCATTTTCAGCACCTCCTTAATTTAATAATAGAATAAATTAATTTTCAAGTAATTCCATAAGCTTGGCAAGCCGTGGGTCTACTTCCTTGGTTGAACACCCACACTCGCCTTCGTTTAGGTTTTTGCCACACTTAAAGCATATACCCTTGCAAGTCTCATTGCACAAGTGTTTGCTGGGCAAATCTAAAATGACTTCAGAATACACAAACTCGTCCACATCTAATTTCATATCCGGCACGGTGATAATTGTGTCACTTTCCTGTCTCTCTATAGCAGTGGCAAGCAATTTATCAACAATGACAGTATGGTTGTGTTCGGTGTCAACACCGCAACGGTCACATGGGGCCGCAAAAGTATATTCAATATTTAAATTCAAAGACACAACACTTGCCTTGTTAGAAACCATACCAGTGATTTTAACGGGATTTTTGAGCGGATAGTTCCCCATAAAATCAACGTCACTCATATCAAGTGAATGATTAATTTCTAAAACCGAATTTTCGGTAGCAAAGATGCGTTTTAAATCAAGAATCATACTGCACCTCACAAAATGACCTTAAGTCACGAACTATATTATATATACCCACTCCCCTTTTGTCAAGCACCAATTTCCATAAATTTTATAAAAATTTACATAACTTTCTTTATATTTTTTGTCTATAAACACATTGACTTTTTTCCTTAAAAAAGCTATAATTGTAAAATATAAAATATCGAAAGGTGTTGTACGCAAATGGCTTATTATTTTAACGAAGTTTCGCACACTTTTAACGAGTACCTTTTGGTGCCCGGTTATTCATCCTCAGAGTGTGTGCCTGCAAATGTATCACTCAAAACTCCCCTTGTTAAATTTAAAAAGGGCGAAGAACCTGCAATTAGTATGAACATACCTATGGTATCTGCAATTATGCAGGCCGTATCGGGTGAAAAATTGGCAGTTGCACTCGCACGCGAAGGCGGCGTTTCATTTATATATGGTTCACAAACCGTTGAAGATGAAGCAGCAATGGTAGCACGCGCCAAGGCGTATAAAGCAGGCTTTGTTGTAAGCGCATCTAATGTTACGCCCGACAGCACCTTACAAGATGTTTTAAATCTTAAAGAAGAAAACGGTTTTTCAACCGTAGCGGTTACATCTGACGGCACAGCAAACGGCAAACTTTTAGGTATTGTTACAAGCCGTGATTACCGCGTAAGCCGTATGGACAAGTCAACACCCGTTGCTGAATTTATGACACCTTATGAAAAGCTTGTTGTTGGTGATGAAACAACTACACTAAAGCAAGCAAATGATATTATTTGGGACAACAAGTTAAACTCACTGCCAATTGTTGATGCTAACGGCAATCTTTTGTACTTTGTGTTCAGAAAAGACTACGAAGCTCATAAAGAAAACCCCAACGAGTTGCTTGACAGCAAAAAGCGTTATGTTGTTGGCGCAGGTATTAACACCCGCGACTATGCTACCCGCGTTCCCGCTCTTATTGAGGCAGGTGCAGATGTGCTTTGTATCGACTCCTCCGAAGGCTAAGTCGGAGGCC
>JAZUOS010000078.1:0-41755 GCA_045604765.1 Acutalibacteraceae bacterium
GCATCTAAACTTGTTGCTGAAGAATTCCCACAGTTTGATGTATCGCTTAGAAGCGCAGTGTCAATTGCACGTCGAATGCAAGACCCATTGGCAGAGCTTGTAAAGATAGATCCCAAGGCTATCGGTGTTGGTCAGTATCAACACGATATGCCCGAGCGCGAACTTGCCACCAGCCTTGACGGCGTTGTCGAATACTGCGTAAACTCGGTAGGTGTTGACCTTAACACAGCGTCAGTTCAGCTGCTTTCACGCGTGTCAGGTATAAACAGCGGCATTGCAAAAAATATTGTTGCTTACCGCGAAGAAAACGGCGTATTTACCGACCGCGCACAGCTTAAAAAAGTATCAAAACTCGGTCCAAAGGCATACGAACAGTGCGCTGGCTTTTTGCGTATAATAGGCGGTAAAAAACCGCTTGATAATACGAGCGTTCACCCCGAAAGCTATGATGCCGCAACCCGCCTTTTAAAGCTTTGCGGTTTTAGCGAAAAGGATGTTGCCGAGCGTAAAATCAGCGGCATTACCGAGCAACTTGAAGCACGTGGTGCAGATTCTGTTGCCGAAGAACTTGGTATTGGTGTACCAACACTCATAGATATTGCAAAAGAGCTTGAAAAACCAGGCCGCGACCCGCGTGACGAGTTACCAAAGCCAATGCTGCGCCAAGATATTATGAGTATGGAAGATTTAAAGCCCAGTATGGAGCTTACGGGTACTGTACGTAACGTAATAGACTTTGGTGCGTTTGTAGATATTGGTGTTCATCAGGACGGTCTTGTTCATATATCACAGATTACCAACCGCTATATTAATCACCCATCAGAAGTATTAAAGGTCGGCGATATTGTAACTGTTTGGGTGTTGTCGGTAGACCCCGCTAAAAAACGCATTTCTCTTACAATGAGAAAGGATAAACTTAATGAAGAAAAGTAATTTAAAGGGCAGCCTTATTCTCTGTCTGGCGGCACTGCTTTGGGGCCTTGCCTTTGTGGTGCAAAACCGCGCGGCAGATAAAATTCCGCCCTTTGCATTTAACTGTATGCGTTCAATTATAGGCGCGGCATTTTTGTTCGGATTTATGGCGATTATGTCAATTAAAAATAAGGATTATATAATTGTTCCAAAATCAATGGACAAAAAACTGCTGCTTACAGGCAGTATAGTGTGCGGTGTGGTACTGGCCATATCCACAAACTTTCAGCAGTTTGGTATTGCCGCCTACCCCGACGGCGCACCGGTTGAGGCGCGTTCGGGTTTTATTACCGCGTTGTATGTAATCGTTGTTCCCATTTTATCGGTTTTTGCAAGAAAAAAAGTGCCGATTATGGTTTGGATTTCAGCGCTTGTAGCAATCGGCGGATTTTATATGCTATGCCTTTTTGAAGGTACCGGTAATTTCTATTTTGCCGATATATTAGTGCTTGGCTGCACCTTTGCCTTTTCGTTACATATTATCGCCATAGATAAATACTGTGATGCAATAGGCGGTGTAAGGCTATCGGCCTTTCAGTTTATATTTGCCGCAATTATTTCAGGTGTCTTGTCGCTTATATTTGAGCTTGATTTAATAAGTATTAAAAACATTGTTTCGGTAATACCCGAGATTTTATATATGGGTGTTGTATCAAGCGGTATTGCTTATACACTTCAAATTGTCGGTCAAAAATATGCAGAGCCCGCAATAGCCTCACTTTCGATGAGTCTTGAAAGCGTTTTCGCAGCGCTTGGCGGTTGGATAATTATGGGTAATGCACTAAAAGGCAATGAGATTATCGGCTGCTTGCTTGTATTTGCCGCAATAATCTTAGCCCAAACTCCCGAGTTTTTTAAAAAATTCACAATTCACAATGCATAATGCACAATTATTAAAAGTTAAAGCCTCTGCTTCAAATTAAATGCAATTGATAATAAAACAAATCGGACGACCATTGGTCGTCCGCAAAATCGAAAGCACCCGCTAAAATGTCGTCGGGTGCTTTCGTTATTTTAATTGTGCATTATTTTTTAAGCGCTAATGCTTCTTTTGCTTTTTCTGCAATGTTTACTGCTCTAAGACCAAATTCGTCCAATAGCTTCACTGCAGGGCCTGAGTGACCAAACTGGTCATACACACCAAGCTTTACAACCGGAACAGGTACTGTTTCGCAAACCACTTCGCTTACAGCAGAGCCGAGACCGCCAATTACCGAATGTTCTTCTGCGGTAACAATAGCGCCTGTCTCTTTTGCTGCCTTGATTATAATATCACGATCAATAGGCTTGATTGTAGCCATATTGATAACGCGAGCATTAATACCCTCGGCTTTAAGTAGGTCATACGCTTCGAGTGCTTCTTTAACCATAAGACCGGTAGCAATAATTGTAACGTCATTACCCTCGCGAAGCTCAACGCCCTTACCAATTTGGAAGTTATAGCTTTCGTCAAATACAACAGGCACTGCAAGGCGGCCGAATCGCATATAAACAGGACCGTCACACTCGAAAGCGGCACGAACAGCCATACGAGCCTCGGTATCGTCGGCAGGGTTAATAATGGTCATACCCGGAATTGTACGCATAAGAGCAATATCCTCGTTACATTGGTGCGTTGCGCCGTCCTCACCAACCGAGATACCTGCGTGTGTAGCACCGATAATAACGTTAAGGTGTGGATAACCTACCGAGTTGCGAACCTGCTCAAAAGCACGGCCTGCCGCAAACATAGCAAACGAGCTTACAACTACCTTTTTACCGGTAGCTGCAATACCTGCCGCAATGCTTACCATATTTTGCTCGGCAATACCGCAGTTATAAAAGCGCTCGGGATATGCCTTTTTAAATTTACCTGTTTGTGTAGCGGCTGCAAGGTCAGCATCCATTACAATAAAATCGTCACGCTCGGCGCCAAGCTCAACCAAAGTTTCGCCAAAGCCTACACGTGTTGCAACTGTTTTAACTTCTGACATATTGAGCCACCCCCTTAATTAAATGCAGCAAGCGCTGCTGTAAGTTCTTGCATAGCTACGGCATAAAGCTCGTCATTAGGAGCGGCACCGTGCCAGTTAACTGCGTTTTCCATATAAGATACACCCTTACCCTTTATGGTATTAGCAATAATTGCTACGGGCTTATCTACGGTTTTAGCTTCTTGGAGAGCCGCTTCGATAGCGTCGTAATCGTGACCGTCAATGGTAATTACGTGCCAGCCAAATGCCTCAAACTTTTTATCTACAGGCTTTGCACTATTTACTTCGTCAATAGTACCGTCAATCTGTAAATTGTTAAGGTCAATAAAGGCGGTAAGGTTAGAAAGTTTTTTGTTGGCGGCAAACATTGCAGCCTCCCAAACCTGACCTTCTTCTATTTCACCATCGCCGAGAATTGTATAAACATTATAGTTATCACCGAAATGCTTTGAAGAAAGCGCCATACCAACAGCGGTGGATATACCCTGACCGAGTGAACCCGTTGACATATCAACACCGGGAATATTTTTCATATCGGGGTGACCCTGAAGACGAGAGCCTATCTGACGAAGGGTAAGAAGCTCATCGACCGAGAAAAATCCACGAAGAGCAAGTGTAGCATAAAGAGCAGGTGCAGCATGTCCTTTTGAAAGAACAAATCGGTCACGCTTGGGGTTTTTAGGGTCTTTAGGGTCGATGTTCATCTCTTTGAAATAGAGATATGTAAGTATCTCTGCAATAGATAGTGAGCCGCCCGGATGACCCGCCTTTGCCGCATGTACGCCCTCAATTATACCTATGCGCACTTTGCAAGCAATTTCTTCTAACTGTTTTTTAAATGTTGCTTCCATTGTTTAATTTCCTTTCGGTAAGATAATCTATAAAATCGGCAACTGCGCCGTTTTGTGCTGTTCCAACCACCGTAGTAGCCACCGCCCTGACCTCGTCAGGCGAATCAATCAGTGCTGCGCCTATATCGGCAGTTTTTATCATTTCACGGTCGTTGTAATAGTCGCCTATTGCGTAACAACAACCCTCTTTAATATTTAGTTTTTTACAAAGTATTTTAAGCGTAGTCGCTTTTGAAACACCGCGTGGCACGTGTTCAAAGTAGTAACGTCTTCTTCCGTCAATCACGGCCGAAGTGTCAACAAACTGTGAGTTATGCTCAAAATGTGAAATAATTTTCTTCGTAGCGTTAAGCTCGTCATCATTCGCCGAGAGATAAATTACTTTGTTCCAATTATACTGTAAAGCCTCATCGTAATCAAGTAAAACTGTATCAAGATCCTCGTAAACCGCGTGGTCAATGGATTCTTGGTTTTGGTTTAACACAATAACCTTTTTACCGCAATGCGCCTCGATACCGATTGTTTTACAGCCGTCGATTACAGCCTTTACAATGTGACGGTCACTGTCAGGGATAAAAAGCTCATAAATAGGCTTATCATTTTTTATATCATAAATCATACTGCCGTTTGCAACAATAGACGGAGAAATGCAATCAATGCGCTTTGTCACCGAAGAAATAGCGCCTGCTGTTCTACCCGTAGCTAAACAAAAGGCCCCACCCTCGCTCACAAAATATTTAATTTTTTCAATATTGCGTTGCGGCATATAATCGTTAAGTAGTAGCGTGCCGTCTATATCGCAAGCCAACAGACATCCGTCAAAAAGTCCCATTTTAACCTCTGCACTCATTTAAAAAATTTGTAAAGTATTCGGGCAATTCGCTTGTGAATTCCATATATTCGCGGCTTTCGGGATGAATAAACCCGATTTTGCGCGCGTGCAAACATTGCCCCCTAAGCTTTGTTATGACTTTTTTGGGGCCGTAAACATCATCACCCGCCACTGCATGACCGAGTGAAGCCATATGCACCCTTATCTGATGGGTGCGACCTGTTTCAAGGCGCAAGCGAATGTGCGTAAAGTTTCCAAAGCGTTCAAGAACGGTATAGTGTGTTACAGCCTCCTTGCCACCCACAACTATCGCCATTTGCTTACGGTTTACGGGGTGACGGGATATAGGAGCATTGACGGTACCGCTATCATTTTTTAGGTTACCGTAAACCACAGCCTCATACTCGCGGGTAAGCGAATGCTCTTTGATTTGCTCAGCTAAAAACAAATGAGCATTATCATTTTTTGCAACAAGCAGCAGTCCGCTTGTGTTTTTGTCAATACGATGCAATATGCCCGGTCGCATAACTCCGTTAATACCCGAAAGGCTATCACCGCAATGATAAAGTATAGCATTTACAAGTGTGCCGCTATAATTACCTGCGGCTGGGTGTACCACCATATCCTTTGGCTTATTTACCACTAAAAGGTGCTTGTCCTCATACACAATATCAAGCGGTATGTTTTCGGGCTCTGCCGTATATTCCTGTGGGTCAGGGATTGTTATTTCGACCATGTCCCCTGCTTTTAGTTTGGTGTTTTTTGCGGCTTTTTTACCGTTTACAAGCGCATTGCCTTCCTCTATAAGAGTAGCAGCATAAGAACGGGTTATATCAACTTTTTCCGCTAAAAACACATCAAGACGGCGGCCGCAGCCGTCGTCATAAATGTAATTAAATGTTTTCATTTGTATTTTCTTCTGTCTGTTCGGTGACAGCTATGCGTGATTTTTGCTTTTGCTCGTCAATAATACTCTTAAAAAGCGAAAGTATAATAAGACCGGCGCCTACGCATATTGCGCAATCAGCAACATTAAACACGGGGAAGGTCGGCCAAAATTCGAAATGCAAAAAGTCTATTACATTTCCCCCGCGGAAAATACGGTCAATCATATTGCCAACGCCGCCCGATAGTATAAGCATTGCCGACCAAAAAGTAATTTTGTCACGCAATCCCCATTTAAGTAGTAGTGCAATGCAAGCAAGCATTACAACTATGGTAATAGACAACAACAGCCAGGTATATCCGCCAAGCATACCCCAAGCGGCACCGTCATTGTGTATATAAGTAATGTCTATAATACCGGGCAAAAACTCATAAGATTTTGCCATTTCAAAATTGTTAGAAACAAAAACTTTAGAAAATTGGTCAGCTACTAAAACCAAAACGGCGGTAATAGCCGCTAAAATGTATGATACCAAAAAGGCTCACTCCTACAAATTAAATATCTTCGTCCTCTTCATCTTCTGACTCGTCGTCATCAAAATCAAACTCATCGGAATTGATGACAAACCCTGTACCTGAAACTGCCTCTATAAGCTTTTCGGCAGGTTCTTCTGCCTCGGACTCTTCTGCTTCAGCAGTCAGCTCATACTCTTCAGGATTTTGAGCATATTCATCCACGGTGGGAAGGCTGTCAAAAGAAGTTGAAACCGCCTTTGCGATTTCTTCAGGGTCGTTGGGTACAGTGTCAGGCAAAGACGCCAACAGTTCAAGATGCTCTTTATATTTAGCGGTGATTTCTGCCTTAAACGCAGCAACCTCCATCTTCATTTTATTAAAGAGTAGCTGTTGACGGTCAACACAATCTTGTGTTGCAGTGTCAATTGCAGCCTGTTTTTTCTCAGCGTTCGCGATTATCTTTTCGATATCGCTTTGAAGCGCGTCCTTACGCTCGCCTGCCTTTTTATCAAATGCAGTTGTTAATTCTTTTTCTTGAGCGGTGATTTTTTCTATGCTCTCTTGCGCAGATGCAATAATCTCGGCGCTCTTGGTTTTTGCCTCTTCAACTATCTGATCGGCAAATTTTTGCGCACTTACAAGCACATTTTGTATATTGCCCTGAGAATTTTTGCAATCCTCAAGCTCACCCTTAAGCTCATTTATTTTGCTGTTCATTTCACGAAGTGTGCGCTCAAATTGCTCATAATCGGCCTCAACCTTATCAAGAAGAATGTCAACCTCTTCCTTTTTGTAGCCGCCCATCGCAGTTGAAAAACGGACGTTTCTTATTTCGTTTGCACTTAACATAGCATATCCTCCCTATACATATTTATCATATTTTAAAATAATTCTACCCTTTTTTGAATAATCGTCGCAAGAAGTAATTTCAAACTTCCCCTTTTTGCGAACCGTGATTTTATCGCTTACCTTGATGTTTGCGGTGGTTTTTGTGGCGCATATTGAATTTATTAAAACATACCCCTCGGCAATTTTGTCTGCCGCCTGACCTCGTGATATGCCGCAAATAGCTGCAACAACACAATCAAGTCGGGTAGACGCCACCGTTACCGAAAAAGACTGCTTTTTACCTAAGCTTGGTAACGGCTGCATAAAGCCTTCGGTAAGTCTGACACCCACATTACCAACCTTTTCAATTTGGCTGAATACAAACTTAAAAACATCATCTGTAACAAAAGCCACAGCTCTGCCTTTTTCTATAAGTATATCGCCTACTGTTTCTCTTGTAACTCCCAGCGCCATTAAAGCGCCTAAAAAATCACGGTGCGACAGCATGTCACATTCACGATATATAAAGGTTATCGCCTTTATCGGAAACTCGACTTCCTCACACCAATCGGGCAAAACGCCAATCATTACACGCTCGGCTGATTCATATCCGCCAAACAAACTGTATCTTTCAAAAGCCTTGAACCGCCCCACAGCCACAGCCGTTTCTTCTGCGGTTAAAAAGCCTATAAATTTAGGCGAATTTGATTTAGCGCAAAGCTCCTTTAAATCATCAATTCTTGCGGGAAGAAGTTTTATATCCATTAAAAGTAAATTTTTCCGTCCTCAAATTCTTCGGGCAAAAGCTCACCCATAACATCTACGCCACGGGCAACTATTATAAAGGTGTTTTTTGCAACCTTGCGCATATTGCCGCCGTTAGCATAAGCCACACCGCTTAAAAAGTCTACTATTCTTCGGCTTACATCACGAGCACTTTCTTCAAGATTTAAAACAACAGTTTTACCCTCGTTAAGATGGTCGGCAATGCTTGTTACCTCATCAAAACGATCAGGCTTAACAAGCACTACCTGCAAGCCTCCGCTGTTTTGCGAATAATTGATGGTTTTTGATTTAATAAGCTTTGCGGGCGCCTCTTTTTTAGGGGTATAAACGGGCTCGTCATAGCTTTTTTCGCGCGCGGGGCGTTCGATTTCCTCTGCCTCGTTTTCGTAATCATCTTCATCGGGAATTACCATAATGTTTTTAATTTTGTCCCAAACACTCATAAATACACTTCCTTTATATTTTAATCAATTTTTAAATATTGTAATTTCGCCTACCGAAAAGAGCGGTTCCAAGTCGCACCATATTAGCGCCCTCTTCAATTGCTGTTTCATAATCATCAGACATTCCCATAGACAAAATATCCATACTACTATTATCTATTTTTTTGGAGCTAATGTCAATAAACAGTTTTTTCATTTTTGCAAAATATGGGCGATTTTGCTCCGAATTTTCGCAAATTGGCGGTATAGCCATAAGTCCTTTTATTTTTACGCCGTCAAGCAGGGCTATTTTTTGTGTGGCAGCTGCGGCTTCATCGTAAGAAAAACCCGATTTGCTTTGCTCATCGCCTATATTTATTTCAAGCAAAATATCTACCGTTTTACCGCGTTTTACTGCCTGCTTTGAGATTTCTTCTGCTAATCGGTATGAATCAACCGAATGAATAAGCTCCACTTTATCGATTATGTCCTTTACCTTATTGGTCTGCAAATGACCGATAAAATGCTTATGAACGGGATTATAATCTTCATATTTTGATAAAAACTCTTGCACACGGTTTTCACCTATAAACTTAATTCCCGACTCTATGGCATGGTTAATTACAGCAATATCAACCGTTTTTGTTGCGGCAAGCAGCGTTATATCTTCATACTGCCTACCCGACTTTTGAGCAGCGTGGGCAATATTTTGGGTTATTTCTTTATAATTTTCATTAAATATATCAATCGACGATTTTTCCATCGTAGAGCCTCTTTCCTTTAACAACTACATCGTCATATAGCCGCAAAACCGATTCATTGCTTACCTGCTGTTCACAAATAATGTATTCATCGGTACGGTAAATGACATTCACACCCACAAATTTAAGCGCCATACCCGAACGAACAAACACGCCCGTTTGTTCGTTTTGAAAACGCAACGCCTTCGTTGGAATTTTAAGGCCCGAATAGGTGTTATTTATAATTGTCATATTGCATTTTCTAACAGATGCCAGCTCACTGTTCATTTGCTGACATGCAAAAATTATAACGGCTGTATCATCGTTTTGAGATGTATTTATTTTTTCTACCGTTACATCAAGCTGCGGTGTTGATTTAAGGGTTGTTTTAAGCGTAAGACTGTCACCCTGTTTGTATTTAAGCGAATCACTAATACTAACCTTTGACGCTATATACCAAGTGTAGCCCGAAACAATTTTACCTATAGCATTTTGAGGTGTAGTGTCAGCTTTAAGTGATTCAATATATTCGGGGGTAACAGCATCAATGTTTTCGCACGAAAGCACCGTTTCATAACCGTCTACGCTTGACACAAAATATCCCGACTCGTCTGTTTTGATGCTGCCTATCGGTTGCGGAAGTGACGCATTAAGCGATTCCAGTTCAGATTTAAGCTCATCTAAACGCGCCGAAAAATCGGTCTGCTCACCCGTTATCATCTGCCTGCGACTGATATTTGTAAGAAGTTCTGCGGAATCGGCCTCAACACGCGAAAAATCACCCGATGCAATGCCGCGAAGCAGTGTGTTAAGTGAATCATCAACCTTATTATTAGCAAGATTAATATCGGCGGCTTCCACATCGTTATAGCCCTGCATTTCCTCAATGTCGGCGATGCGGGTTTTGAGCTGCTCGATGCGATTGACCGTAACCGACGCCTCTGCGTTAGCATAAATGTTTGCAATAACGCCATTTTTTGCTGCGCGTTCGCCGTCAGAAAGGGTGAAATGCAATGTGCCTGCAGTATCAGCCGTAATAACCTTTTCTTCACGGATAACTATACCGCTTATGTTAAAGCCTTCAACAGCGGTATAATATTCGGCGCTTGCGGTAGTGATCGGCTTATATGCCGAGGAATAAACCTGATGCGCGACAAAAACTACGGCAATAAGGCAAACTATTATTCTTAACACTTTGTTGTCACGCATAACCTTCCTCTTCCTTTGCAATTTTTATAGCCATATCGGCTGTGTTTTCTGTTTCGTCTTTATATATCCATTCTATACGAGTGTCTTTATTAAACCAGGTAAGCTGCCGTTTGGCATATCGGCGTGTGGAACGCTTTAGATTTTCTACCGCTTCATCAAGCGGAATTTCGCCCTTAAAATAGTCGAAAAATTCTTTGTGACCTATCGCTTGCACAGCGCCGCCGCCTAAATTTTTTAGGTAAGCGGATTTTGCCTCGTCTAAAAGTCCGTTTTGAAGCATTATATCAACGCGGGCGTTTATGCGCTCGTAAAGTTTTTCACGGTCACGATAGGTAACACCTATCATACAAGCCTTATAGGGCGACTCGTTTTTCAAAGACAGTTCATCGTTAAAGCTTTTAGTATTCCCCGTGCTTTCATAAATTTCAAAAGCGCGAATTATACGGCGTTTATCGTTTTCGTGTAATTTATTGGCAGCGTCGGGGTCGATTTTGCGAAGTCTGTTTAGCATCTCGGCGCCGCCTATGCGGTCAAATTCACCGGTTATACGCTCACGCAACTCATAATCGGTTTCGTTTTCTATAAATTCTACATTATTTACAAGTGAATTTATATAAAGTCCCGTTCCACCTACAATTATGGGCAGCTTGCCGCGAGAGGCAATTTCACTTATCTTTTCTCGTGCCGCTTTAACGTAATCAGCGACGGTATAATTGCTTCCATACGGCAAAAACTCTACCAGGTGATGCGATATGCCCTCGGTTTCACTTTCATCGGGTGCCGCCGAAGCGATGTGCATATCGCAGTAAATCTGCATAGAGTCTGCCGATATTACCTCGCCGTCAAAATATTTAGCAAGCTCTATTCCAAGCCCTGTTTTGCCCGATGCGGTAGGACCCACAACGCAAATTATTTTTTGTTTTTTCATTGTATTCTTCCAAAATATTTTTCAAGATTATATTTTTTTATCTCAAAAGCAACAGGTCTACCGTGAGGACAATACATAATGTCATTATCACTAAGCACCTTTACAGCAAGATTTAATCTTTCTATATCAGAAGTTATGTAGCCTGCCTTTATTGCTGCTTTGCAAGCGACAGTGTGCAGTATGTCGTCTATTCTTTCAAGCTGAACACTGCCCTTTTGGGCAAGGCTTTGGGCGGCTTCACAAACAATGCCTTCTGTATCTTCACGGTCAAGCATTGCGGGAATTGCGCGCACCATAACCGACTCATTACCAAAGTCCTCTACTTCAAACCCGTAATCATTCAGCAAGTCGATATTACTTACCATAGCAGTATATTCGTCACCGATAAGCTTTACAGTTACCGGAATAAGCAGTGACTGACTCTCGACCGAATGATTTTCTTTGAGCTTGTTGAATAAAATCCTCTCGTGGGCGGCGTGCTTGTCTATCAAAAAAATACTATCACCCTTTTGCGCTACTATATATGTGTTAAACGCTTCACCTATAAGTTTGATTTCCTCTTTCGGCAAATATTCTTTTTCAACTACTTGAGGTGTCGGTTCTGGTTGCTGCGTTTTAGAAATTTCTTTAATAGATTCTTCCTTAAATATTTCAACACTAATCTTTTTCTCGGGGACATTGGGTTTGAATTCATCGCGCAAGAAAAAGGGTGTTTTATCTGAATTAAGCCTTACGGGTTCTGCTTTGGGTTGCGCAACCTCTTTTTTAGGCTCAGCATTTTCTTGAGTCGGCAAATGCACCGCAGTTTGTCGGTACTGCTCGGCGGTAATTTGTAAAAATGTATTGTTTTTGGGTGGCGCTACGGCAATTTCGGGGCGGGTATCGCCAGAAAGAATAGCATTTTTCACAGCGTTATAAACGGCTGTGAATACCCTCTTTTCATCCGAAAAACGAACCTGTGTTTTAGCGGGATGAACATTTACATCGACCGTTTCATAAGGCACGCCTACACACAGCACAAACACGGGGAATTTACCCACCATTGCGCTGTTTTTATATGCTTGTTCTGTAGCGGCAGTAATAGTGCCCGATTGCACGTATCTACCATTTAAAAATGTAAACTGATAAGCGCGTGACGCACGGCAAGACACAGGCTTACAAACAAGACCTGTAACCTTTACTCCTTCAAGCGTTAAATCAACCGGAATAAGTGTATTAGAAATTTCACGGCCCAAAACACTGTAAACCGCAGATGCTAACTTACCATCTCCTGAAGTTGCAAGTGTCTGCTTTCCGTCACGAATAAGCTTAAAGGCGATTTCAGGATGTGAGAGCGCTTGACGCTCAATAATGGCAGAAACTGTTGTTCCTTCCGAAACATCCTTTTTAAGAAACTTCATACGTGCGGGGGTGTTATAAAACAAATCACGAACTATAAGTGTGGTGCCATCGGGACAACCAACCTCTTCGTTTAAAATTTCCTCCCCGCCCTCAATTTTATAGTGTGTTCCAAAATCCTCATCGGTGGTTTTGGTAAACAATTCAACTCTCGATACAGCACTCGTAGCCGCCAAGGCTTCTCCACGGAAGCCGAGTGTCGAAATACTGTCAAGGTCTACGGCTTTTTCAATTTTACTTGTAGCGTGACGCAAAAATGCCTTTGGTACATCCTCATTTGCTATACCGCAACCGTTATCGGTTATGCGAACATATGTGATACCGCCACGCTGAATTTCAACCGTTATGTGTGTAGCGCCTGCGTCTATTGAGTTTTCGACAACCTCTTTAACTATTGAAGCGGGACGCTCTACAACCTCACCTGCCGCTATAAGCTCGGCAATAGATTTTGGCAGCACGTTAATCTTTGGCATTTTTTGTTTCACCTCTTTTAATTAAATAGATTTGGCTTTATTAGCCAAATCAAATAACACTCCCATTGCTTCTATCGGCGTTAGGGTGTTTACGTCAATCGCCTGCAGTTCGCGCAAAATATCGGTAGCGCCCTGCATTTCAAGTGACATCTGGTCGGTATTTGATTCTACCGTTTTATAAGTAATAATTCCGCTTTCGAGTGTTTGTTTTAGTATTTGTTTAGCGCGGCGAATTACCGAGTCGGGTATGCCGCCTAATTTTGCAACTTCTATACCGTAGCTGTCATCAGCACCACCAGGAACAATGCGGCGCAAGAAGATAATATCGTCACCGCGTTTTTTAACCGCGATATTATAATTCTTTATGCCGTCAAGCTCGTTTTCCATTTCGGTAAGCTCGTGATAATGCGTTGCAAAAAGACTTTTTGCGCCAAGCTTTTTCTTATCGGCAACAAATTCCAGTACCGCACGCGCTATTGACATACCGTCAAAGGTAGAGGTACCGCGACCAATTTCGTCTATTATAAGCAGACTGTTCTTTGTTGCGTTTTTAAGGATATGCGCCATCTCGCTCATCTCTACCATAAAGGTTGACTGTCCGCTTGCGAGGTCATCCGACGCGCCAACACGGGTAAATATAGCGTCAACCACGCCGATTTCCGCCATTTGTGCCGGTACAAAGGATCCCATTTGCGCCATAAGGGTAATGATTGCCACCTGACGCATATAGGTAGATTTACCCGCCATATTAGGTCCTGTAATAATTGCGCAACGCGAAGAAGCCGCATCTAAATACGTATCATTAGAAACAAATGGTGTCTTAATAAGTTTTTCAACAACGGGGTGTCTACCGCCCTTTATGCTGATAACGCCGTCATTATTTACAAGCGGTCTGCAATAGTTGTTTTCTACCGCCACCTGCGCCATAGAACACATTGTGTCAAGGCGGGCGATTGCCGCTGCAGTAATGCGAACACGATTTGCCGCTGCTGCTACCGTTTCACGAATAGAGTTAAATATTTCGTATTCAAGTTGGAAAGCACGGTCTTTTGCAGTAAGCAAACGGTTTTCGATTTGTTTTAATTCATCAGTTATAAAACGCTCGGCATTTGTGAGTGTTTGTTTACGTACATAATCGGCCGGCACTTTATCAAGGAAAGAATTTGTAACCTCAATATAGTAACCAAACACCTTGTTATAGCGCACACGCAGATTTTTAATACCTGTGCGTTCACGCTCGCGAGCCTCTATATCAGCAAGACGTGAGGTGCCGCCGTCCATATCATCACGCAGCATATCAACCTGCTCGTTATAGCCTTTTTTAATAATCTTACCTTCACGAACGGTAGCGGGAGCATCCTCGCTGATAGCCGCGTCAATAAGTGATACAATTTCGTCCAAAGTATCAATATCATTGTAAATTGCCTTTAGCATTTTGCAGTTTGCCGAACTAAGCAACTGCTTTATGTAAGGAAAACGGTGAGCTGT
The DNA here is from genome assembly GCA_045604765.1 of Acutalibacteraceae bacterium. Taxonomy (GTDB): domain Bacteria; phylum Bacillota; class Clostridia; order Oscillospirales; family Acutalibacteraceae; genus UBA737. Next base: position 14,302 of record JAZUOS010000078.1, read on the forward strand.
GGCAGCAAGACCTAAAAGCTCTTTAGCGGTAGCAGTGCCGTAGACAATTTTGGTCATCATACGCTCTATATCGCGTATACCGCTCATATATTCCTGCGCTTCGCCACGCATTACCGTGTCGTTGGCCAACTCCTCAACCGCATTCTGACGCAGTGTTATTTCGGGTATGCTAAGCAGCGGCTGCAAAACGATTGATCGCATAAGGCGCTTGCCCATAGCGGTTTTTGTTTTATCGAGTACGCCGAGCAGCGAACCTCGCTTTGACTTAGTGCGCATTGTTTCGCACAGTTCAAGATTGCGAACAGCTGTAACGTCAAGGCCCATAAACTGCGCCGAGGTATAAATGTTTACATTTTTAATAGCGATAGTACCTGTCTTGCCGTTTTCTTGCAAATAGTCTATTACAGCGCCTAAAACACTTTGGGAAACACTGCCCACTTCAATACCCACATTTTCGGGGCTTATGACACCAAAGTTTTGACAAAGAAGCGCCTCGGTAGCGGTTGTATCAAAATGAATATCATCGCGAATAGATATTGCAGCCGTGACTTTTTCTTCCAAAAATGATGAGAGTCTATCTTTAAGATTTGTATCAATCAAAATCTCGCTGGGTGCAAAACGCATAATCTCATTTTGAAGTTCTGTATACATATCCTCGCCCGAAAGCTCGGTTACGTGCGCCTCGCCCGTTGATGCATCTGCAAAGCAAACACCTATTTTATTGTTTTTTTCATAGACTGACGCAAGATAATTGTTGCGACCCTCGTCGAGCATTTCGCCCTCGATTACGGTACCCGGGGTGACAATGCGAACAATATCACGTTTTACTATTCCCTTGGCAGTTGCAGGGTCCTCAACCTGCTCACAAATAGCAACCTTGTATCCTTTTTCAACCAAACGGGCAATATAACCTTCGGCACTGTGAAATGGCACTCCGCACATTGGGGCGCGCTCATCTAGACCGCAGTCTCTACCTGTAAGAGTGAGTTCAAGTTCTTCCGAGCCTTTTATAGCATCGTCAAAAAACATCTCATAGAAGTCGCCCAATCGGTAAAAGATAATGCAATCTTGGTTTGCCTCTTTTATTTCCATATACTGTCGCATCATTGGTGACAGCTCAGCCATAGTTTTATCCCCTTTGGTTGTTATTCTTGTAGGGGCGATTCACGAATCGCCCGATATAAAATCAATTTGCGAACTGTTGTCCCTTGAATATTTTAATGACAACCACCACAAGTTGAGCAAGAGCCTGTGCAAGCGGTTTGCGGCTCGGCAGTCATTGGGTCCTCACCCTCAACACACTGCATAATGATGCTGTTAATATCGTTAAGCATAGCGTCAACCTCGGCCTTTGCTGTGTTGTATTCAAGCATAGTCTTGCTTGACATAACAGCAGTATAAATTTCACGAAGCTTTTCATTCAATTCTTTGATTTTGTTTTCGTCTTGTGTTTCGGCGTTCATCTCGCGGTCAAGATTCATACGAACTGTGTTAAATTCACCAATTTGGTTTTGCAAGGTTTCATCATTGTCGTTTGCAAGTTTAGCTTTTATAAAGCGAATAAAACGCTCATCCTTTTGAATTTCTACTCCTAAATTTCTTGTTGCTTCAATAATTCCCATAATTAAAATCCTTTCAAAATTTATGTTTTAATTTATAACAGTTCCGTAAAGTGTGTTGTTTTCATACTCGTCAACACACACGGTAACAAAATTACCTAACATATCGTGAGTACCCTCAAAGGTAACACTCGAATAGTATTCACTTTTTCCCGAATATAATCCGTCGCCTAAATCTTCTTCGCATAAAATTCTCATCTTTTTGCCTACAAGCGAATTGTTAAGCTGCTCAGATATTTCGTCCTGTGCTATTAGCAGTTCGTTAAACCATCTGCCCTTTTCTTCACGAGTTATGGGGTCGGGCATTATAGCTGCCGGTGTACCCTCGCGCGGAGAATAGATAAAAGTAAAGAGTGACGTAAACTTAACCTCTTTTACAAGTGAAAGCGTTTCGCAAAAATCCTCATAGGTCTCCCCAGGAAAGCCTACTATAATATCACTTGTAAACTCTACGTCGGGTATGCGCTCACGTGCCGCTTTAATAAGATTTAAATAACCTTCTCGGTCATAACGACGGTTCATTTGTTTTAAAATTTTACTGCTACCGCTTTGGAAAGGCAGGTGAATATGTCGCTCTACCTTTTGGCAGTCGCATATAGTATCAAGTAATTCCTCGGTGCAATCCTTTGGATGCGAGGTCATAAAGCGTATTCTAAAGTCGCCGGGTATATCATTTATCATACGAAGCAGCTTTGCAAAATTAATGCCGTGACCTTCGCCCAACCCATAAGAGTTTACATTTTGACCGAGGAGCATTATTTCTTTAAAGCCGCTATGGACCATCTCGGTTGCTTCTTTTATGATTTCCTCCGGCGCGCGTGAACGCTCACGACCGCGAACGTAGGGCACTATGCAGTAGGTGCAAAAATTATTGCAGCCATACATTATAGGAAGCCAACCTTTAAGCGTTCCGTCACGACAAACAGGTATATTCTCTACAATTTCTTTATTATCAAGACCTAATTCATATACGCGCTTAGCAGTCATTCTGCGATAAATAAATTCGGGCAAGCGGTGATACTGCTGTGTGCCGAAAACAATATCTACATACGGATAGCTTTTATAAAACTTATCAGCAACCGACTGCTGCTGTGCCATACAGCCGCAAACAGCCACTATTAAATTTTTGTTCTGCTGTTTTAATTTTTTTGTTGCGCCCACATTGCCGTAAACACGGTCTTCAGCATGTCCGCGAACGGCGCAGGTATTAAAAAGTATAAAATCAGCTTCTTCAATATTTTCGGTAAGACTGTAGCCACAAAGACAAAGCATACCCTTAATTCTTTCAGAGTCGCTTACATTTTGCTGACAGCCAAAGGTTACAATATGCGCCTTTGGATTTACTACCTCACGCTCTGTAAGTAGCGCTTTCACACGAGCGGCGTAACCACATTGCTCGGGCAAATAACATTTTGTTTTTATATCAAAATTCACCTAAAAAACCTCTATATTAGATAATCTATAATATTATACTATAAAAAGATATTTAAAGCAAGAAATATATTATTAATAATTGCAAAAAATTCACTTGCAAGAAACAATAAATTTTGATATACTATTTGTGTATTTTATTTTTCCTTTGAGGAGGTTTTGTTGTGGCAAAAATCGGCTTTGATAATGACAGATATATAGCACTTCAGTCGCAGAATATACGCGATAGAATTGATATGTTTGGCGGCAAGCTTTATATGGAGTTTGGCGGCAAACTTTTTGACGATTATCACGCTTCACGCGTGCTACCCGGTTTTCGCCCCGACTCAAAGGTTAAAATGCTTTTAGAGCTTAAGGACGAAGCCGAAATTGTTATTGTAATAAACGCCGATGCCATTGAAAAAAACAAGCGCCGAGGCGACTTGGGTATTACCTACGACCTCGACACACTCCGCCTTATAGACGCTTTTCGCGATATTGGTCTTTTTGTAGGCAGCGTGGTAATTACCTGCTTTACAGGGCAACCCCTTGCAATAGCCTTTGAAAACCGACTCAAAGCCTTGGGTATCAAGACCTACCGTCACTACCCAATAAAAGACTATCCGTCAGATATTCCGCTAATTGTTAGTGACGACGGTTTTGGTAGAAACGATTATATCGAAACCGAAAGGCATCTCGTTGTGGTAACCGCCCCCGGTCCCGGTAGCGGCAAAATGGCAACCTGCCTGTCCCAGCTTTATCAAGACCATAAGCGTGGTATTAAGGCAGGTTACGCAAAGTTTGAAACCTTCCCTATTTGGAACATTCCGCTAAAGCACCCCGTAAACGTGGCTTATGAAGCGGCAACCGCCGACCTTAGCGACGTTAATATGATAGATCCGTTTCATCTTGAAGCCTACGGTCAGACCACAGTTAACTATAACCGCGATGTTGAAATCTTCCCCGTGCTTAATGCTATAATGGAGCGCATTTTGGGCGAGTCACCTTATAAGAGTCCTACCGATATGGGTGTTAATATGGCGGGTTGCGCCATAAGCAATGATAATATCGTAGGCGACGCCGCTAAACAAGAAATTATACGCCGCTATTACTCGGCCGCCTGTAACGTAAGACAAGGTCTTGGCGAAAAGAATGAAGTCACAAAAATTGAGCTTCTTATGAATCAATTGGGCATCTCCACAAAAGACCGACCGGTAGTTAAAGCAGCACTCGACAAGGCAGAGCTTACAAATAGTCCCGCCGCCGCAATACAATTAGAGGACGGTAAAATCATCACGGGCAAGACCTCGTCACTTTTGGGTGCAAGCTCGGCAATGCTGCTAAACGTCTTAAAAGAGCTTGGTGGATTGTCAGACGATGTGCTTTTGCTTTCCCCTAGTGTTATCGAGCCTATTCAAGATATGAAAACCAACGTGCTTGGTAACCATAACCCCAGAATGCATATTGACGAAATTTTAATAGCGCTATCAATTTGTGCCGCTACCGACCAAAAGGCAAAAATAGCGCTCCAGCAGGTAGATAAGCTTAAAGGTCTTGAGGTTCATTCAAGCGTAATTCTTTCTCGCATTGACGAGCAAACCTTTAAAAAGCTTGGTGTTAATCTTACCTGTGAACCAAAGTTTCAAACCAAAAAATTGTATCACGCATAAATTTAACGAGGCACTTTGCAGTGCCTCGTTTTATCTTTTAGGATATTCTAAATCTTTGGGTAAATCTAAAATATAATCAGCAGAAACTTTATAAAACAAACAAAGTTTTTTGAGAGCCGTCGGTGGCAACTGCCGTTTCTCGCTTTCGTACTGTTGATATGTGTTTTGTTTACAATTAAGTATTTCTGCTATTTGTTGTTGAGTTAAATCCCTATCTTCTCTTAACTCGCGAAGCTTCATACCAACACCACCTTTGATTTATTTCCATCCGTACTTGTTTAAATCAATATGCCCGTCAGTTTCAAAAACAACGCCTTCACTTTCAAGCATTTGGCGTTGCATATCGCCGCCGCCAAAAACAAAGCTGTCGGCCACTTTGCCCTCGCGGTTTACCACGCGGTGACAGGGTATTATACCGGGTGCAGGGTTGTTGTGAAGCGCGTAGCCAACTACCCTTGCCCAACGCGGATTGCCTGCCATTAGTGCGACTGTACCGTAGGTAGCAACCTTGCCTTTAGGTATCTGACAAACCACATCGTATATTCTTTTAAAGACGCTCAAATCATACACCTATCTTTCATTAATCGGTATATATTTTACCTCGTCTTTAACGTTTATATACGCAGGACGGATGATTTTGCCCGCGTTTTGTATCTCTTCTATACGGTGAGCCGACCAACCCGCAATACGAGCCACAGCAAAAAGCGGTGTATAAAGCTCATTCGGCAGACCCAACATTCTATATACCATTCCCGAATAAAAGTCAACATTTGCGCTAACACCCTTATATATCTTGCGCTTTTCGGCAATAATTTCGGGCGCCATTTTCTCTACCGTGCGGTAAAGACGGTATTCGTCCGTCATGCCCTTTTCTTCAGAGAGCTTTTTGGCATATTCGCGCAAAATCTCAGCACGCGGGTCAGATAGCGAATAAACCGCATGTCCCATACCGTAGATAAGCCCTGCGTTGTCAAACGCTTTTTTATCAAGCAAATTTTCAAGATAACCTCTTATTTGTGTTTCGTTGGTAATATCAATGTTCGCCTTCATATCGTCAAACATCTGCACAACCTTAATATTTGCACCGCCGTGACGAGGTCCTTTTAGCGAACCAAGCGCTGCCGAAACTGCGGCATAGGTATCGGTACCCGAAGATGTTACAACGTGGGTTGTAAAGGTGGAATTATTACCGCCACCGTGTTCAGCATGAAGCACGAGCGCCAAGTCGAGCAGTTTTGCCTCGGTTTCGGTAAAGCAACCATCCTCGCGCAAAATGTAGAGTAAATTCTCTGCCGTATTATATTCTTTTTTAGGGTAATGTATAAATAAGCTTTCACCCTTGTGATAATGCTGATAAGAATGGTATGCATAAACTGCCAACAGCGGAAACTGCGCTATAAGCTGCAGGCACTGACGCATTACATTTGGCACAGAAATATCATCGGGGTTTTCGTCATAGCTGTAAAGTGCCAACACACAGCGCGAAAGTATATTCATCATATCTTTACTTGGTGCTTTAAGTATCATATCACGCACAAATGATGGCGGTAGTGAACGATAATTTGAAAGCTGCTCACAAAATTCAGAAAGCTCACTTTTGGTAGGTAAATTACCGGACAGCAACAAATACACTGCCTCTTCAAAGCCGGGCTGTCCGCCATCTGAAAAGCCTTTTACCAAATCAAAAATATTTATACCGCGATAGTAAAGCTCGCCGCGGCACAAAACCTCGTTACCGTTTTCGTCAATTTTACGTGAGTTTATGCAAGAAACTTCGGTGAGCCCTGCTACGACACCCTTACCGTCAAGGTCGCGCAGTCCGCGTTTTACATTGTGTTTCATATACATATCATATTGAATGTTGTTACTGCTGCATGATTTTTCTGCAAGCTTTTTTATGTATGGGGTAATTTCTGAATAGTTCATTTTTATTCCTTTCAAATTGCTTTTAGTTATTTTAGCATAAATTCAAAAAACTGTCAATTTTGCAGCGCAAAATTAACAGTTTCTTAAAATAAACATAAAAGCGATTAAAATTAAAAGTATGCCAAAATTAAATGCGGTAAATTTTTTTATGTAACTAAACGTACCGTCGGGGTTATGCTTGGTATATTCACGGAACGTAATCAAGCTTGCAAGCGACGCAATAAGCGTGCCCGCGCCGCCAATGTTTACGCCAACAAGCAAATCGGCATAGTTACCCGTAAACTGTGAAAGCAGTATTGCCGAAGGCACGTTGCTGATAACCTGACAAGACGCTACACTAAAAAGCATTGTATCTTTTTCTAAAAAGTGCGAAAACACATTTTGTACGGTATCAATCCGAGCCATATTACCTGCAAATATAAAGAAAAACACAAAGGTGAGCAGCAGCGGATAATCCACCTTTTTAAGCGCCGATTTATCTGCAAACAGCAAAACTGCGGTTATTACAATAACGCCGATATAGTATGGTATTGTTCTAAATACTATTGCAATACTAAGCACAAAAAGCGCAAGATAAAGCACGGTTTTTCCTATCGGCAATTTAACCGTTTCGCCCTTTACTTCAAGCGGTTCGGGCTTTACAAACACAATACAACAAATGGTAATAAGCAATATAGACACAATAAACGGCGGCGCCATTATAAACATAAATTCGCCGTTTGGAATGTTGAATTTGGTATAAAGATAAAGGTTTTGCGGGTTACCAAAGGGCGTTAACATTCCACCTAAATTTGCCGCTATATTTTGCATAATAAAGGTAAATGCCATATACTTTTGCTTGCCTGTGCTGCTTAAAACAAAGTAACCGAGCGGCAAAAACGTTAGTAGCGCCATATCGTTAGCAATCAGCATAGAGCCTATAAAAGTAATATACACAAGTGCCAGCACACAAAGGCGTATATTTTTAAAAAGCTCTACAATTTTTTGCGCCAGCGTATAGAAAAATCTAATGTTTTTAAGCGCGCACACAACTGCCAAAACGCTATAAAGGCAAGAAATTGTTTTAAGGTCAATGTAACCTAAATACTCACGGTCAACAGGAACTATTATACTTGTAATAACTGCCGCCAAAAGCGCTATACACATAACAGCATTACTTTTTACAAACTGTATCACTTTCGGCGAAAAATTTATTTGCGGCAAATGCAATTTTCGTGATATTACTCTTGTGCTCAAGCCCCGTCACCCCTTTACAGCATATTTTGACGCAAAACCTTGACAATTCTACTGCAACAGTGCCTAAAAGTCAATATAAAACTTCCACAAATTTATTGTGTAAACCATAAAGTTATTGTATAAACAACGAAAATATAATATAATTAAACAAAACAGCAAGGGAGTTTTGTTATGGAATATGTTGTGCAGACCTTTGACCTTAAAAAACGCTACAAGCGGCACTTCGCTTTAGACGGTGTCAATATGAATATTGAAAAGGGCGATATATATGGCTTTGTGGGCGAAAACGGTTCGGGCAAAACCACCGTAATTCGCACAATCACCGGTCTTATTTCTGCTACCTCGGGTTCCTTTTCGCTTTTTGGCATAGCCGGAAATTCAAACAAAATTAATTACGTAAAGCGTAAAATTGGCGCTGTTGTAGAAACACCGTCTATTTACCGAAATATGTCGGCTGTTGAAAATTTGAAAATGCAAGGCACCATCTTGGGAATAAACGACCCCGACGCAATAATACAGGTCTTAAACGATGTAGGACTTGGCGAGCTTGCTACCAGCAAAAAGAGTGCAGGCGATTTTTCACTCGGTATGCGTCAACGACTCGGCATTGCTATGGCGCTGCTCGGTAACCCCGAGCTGCTGATACTCGACGAGCCAATGAACGGCCTTGACCCCGCGGGTATAGTCGAGGTGCGCGAGCTTATTTTAAAGCTCAACCGCGAAAAAGGTATAACCTTTTTAATCTCGTCGCATATACTCACCGAGTTATCACTCGTTGCTACAAAATACGGCATAATTTCAAAAGGTAAAATTATTAAAGAAATCTCTGCCGAACAGCTCATTCACGAATGCCGACCCACCGTGACGGTAGAATCGGACAACCTTGATGCTTTGCAAAGCGTTGCGTTACAGTTTAAATCAAGCGAAGATATATCATACAGCACAAATGGAATTACCCTGCACGGCGAATTAGATATTAACGCGTTTATTACAAGCCTTGTAGCAAACGGTATAACTATAAAGAACATAAACTGCACAAGGTCAAATATTGAAGATTATTATCTCTCTTTGGTAGGAGGTGGCAAAAATGTTTAAGCTTTATAAAACCGATATGCGCCGAGTCCTTAAAGATAAATTGTTTTTAGTGGTCTGCATACTTGGTGTTGTTTTTTCGGCAATAACACCTTTGCTTTATAAATTTATTATGTCGGCAGGCGGTCTTGGCGACGAAATGGCGCTTTTGCCGGAATTTTATTCTATGTTCTCGGCAAAATCAATGTTTTTTGAAGCCTTTTTGCCGGGCAGCAATTTTGGACTTATAATGCCTGTTCTCATTTCTATTGTGCTTTGCAAGGATTTTAGTTTTGGCACCGTAAGAAACAAAATAATCTGCGGTTGCTCAAGAACAAAAATTTTTCTTTCGCTCTTTTTCACTTCGGCAACAGTTATTTGCCTTACTATGCTTGTTCACGCTTTTCTCACATTGGGAATAGGTCTTATCTTTTTTGACTATCAGACAGATCCCTTCATAGCGGCGGATATACTTTATTTAATAACCTCAACCGCTATGGAAATGTTGGTTTATATCTGCGTTGCGGCATTGGTTGCCTTTCTTTGCGCGGCAATGAAAAATGTTGGTCTTGTGATAGTTGTGTATGTTGCTGTAAACTTTATTTTTACAATTATCGACAGCATACTGCTTATCGGTGTGCAGATAATGCGGGTTGATTCGTCCGACAGCGTTTTATATAAGGTAATGGAATTTGTAAGAAAAATTAATATTTTCAGCTCTTCATCTATTATCGGCAGCGGCACTGAATATACATTAAGCGAAACGCTTTATTGCGTACTTCCTCCCGCTATCTTCACCGCGTTGCTCATAGCTCTTGGCACTATGATTTTTAGAAAAAAGGATATTAAATAGGTGTAAATATTACATAAAAATGAGCCGAAACTTTCGGCTCATTTTTTATATCTCCATTATACAAATCTTTGCGCGTAACCGCATCTTTTGCACAGGTTTTCGTGCGCTATACCACACTTAAAACCTTTCACAATATCTGTGGCTTTTTTAGAATTTAAGATATCGTTAACGTCATCACAAAATATATTGCCAAGATTTATGGTGCCCTCGCTATCAAGGCAGCACGGCACCACCGTACCATCGACAAGAATGCCAAACTGGTCTTTAAGCGCATAGCAAGAAAATTTGTCCCCTTTAATCTCGGCGTTTATATCGGGCCACTCAAAGCGCTCGCCCCATTCGATGTGTATTTTATCACGTATTCTTATTCCTCTGGTGTTATTTGCCCACTCGCCTGATATATTTTCTTTTAATAGCTTAAAGGCTTTTTCGTTTTTGCCGCCGTCAAAACCGTTATTCCACATACGAAAAACCACTATAACACCCTTTTCTGCCGCTTTTTTCGCAAAGCCTACAAGCTCTAATACATACCTTTCATAATCCTCGGCACTTCCGTTTTCAAAGCTGTGCAAAGATATATTTACCTTATGCACCCCTGAATTCAAAAGGTTATCACCGCACCTGTTTAAAAGCGTGCCGTTTGTGGTAACGATTGATTTGTAGCCGTACTTGACCGCCAATTTTATAAACTCGGGAAGATGCGGGTGTGTTGTCGGCTCGCCCATAAGATGATAATATATGTATTTTGTCTGCTCTTTTAGCTTTTCGAGAATAAGCGTAAACTCGTTTATACTCATCTGCCGCGGCGCGCGAGAATGCCCGTGGCAAAAAGAACAGTTCATATTACATATATTGGTAATTTCCACATAAACCTTATTATACATACATTTCTCACTTTTAAAAAAGCAGCTTAAAATAAGGTTTTTAAGCTGCTAAAAAAATTATAATTTTAGTTGTTTTAAATTTTCAACAATTTCCGAAAAAGCCATTCCGTTAGATGCCTTTACAAGAACGGCATCACCTTTGCAAAGCACATCTTTTGCTTGTGATAAAAATTCTGCCTTAGTTTCAAAATGTAAAACCTTAGCGCCTGCACTTTCGGCTCCGTGAGCAGTGTTTGCCGACAGTGCACCTATGCAAACAACAAGGTCAATATTTTTTTGTGCCGCATACTCGCCCACACCAAAATGAAGCTCTTTTTCATTTTTGCCAAGCTCGAACATATCACCCAAAATTGCAACCCTGCGGCTATCCGCCAAGGATAAAACATCAAGTGACGCTTTGGTGGAAATTGGGTTTGCATTATAACAGTCATCAACAATCATAAGAGAGTCGGTTTCAATTAAATTATTGCGCCCCGATACGGGTACTAGCGCCTCTATGCCCGCCTTAATCTCGTCGGAGGTAAGCCCTAATTCTTGTCCTACAAGTGCGCCTGCTAAAGCATTATAAACCATATGATGACCGGGAATTTTAATTGTAGCACTAAACGATTTATCACCAAGACTAATCTCACACGAAGTGCCTTTAAGCGATAAGCTTTGAATATTGTCGGCATTCGCGTCACACTTTGATGACAAGCCAAAATATTTTGGTGTAACACCCTTTACCTCTTTTACGGTGATTAATTTGTCATCGTCACCGTTTAGTATTATTTTAGCGTCAGGCTGCATATAGTCAAACATTTCGGTTTTTGCCTTTAAAATGCCGTCACGGTCGCCAAGGTTTTCAAGGTGACAAAGACCTATATTTGTAATAACACAAACGTCGGGCCTAGCCATTTTTGTAAGGCGGTGCATTTCGCCAAAATTGCTGATTCCCATTTCAAGCACTGCAACCTCGTGGCAATCGCGAATGTTAAATATGGTTAGCGGTAGCCCAATTTCGTTATTGAAATTGCCTGCCGTTTTAAGCACGTTATACTTTTGTGATAGAACCGATGCAATCATTTCTTTGGTGCTGGTTTTGCCAACACTGCCGGTAATGCCTACAACCTTAATATCTAATGCCTTGCGGTAATGCTCGGCAAGATCTTTTAGTGCCTGTTTACAAGACTTAACCAAAATATACGGGTAGTCGGTATTTCCTAAGGATTGCTCACTCAAAGCGCAAAGCGCACCCTTTTCCATAACGGCAGGAATAAAGGTGTGTCCGTCAACCCGTTCACCTTTAATTGCAACAAAAAGACAGCCCGCTTCAACCTTTCTGCTATCTATGGTAACGCCTGTAACGCATTGTGCAAGGCTTGCATCATCACCAAAATATTGTCCGTCAACCGCAAGCGCGATTTCTTTTAAAGACATATTTTTCATATACTGTAACGCTCCAATGATTTTTGAATAATCAGTTCACAAAGCTCGCCGTATTCAATGCCTGCGGCTTTTGCCTCCTGCGGCAAAAGACTGGTAGCCGTCATACCGGGGAGTGTGTTTACTTCAAGGCAGAAAATATCGCCGTTTTCATCTAGCAAGAAATCTGCACGAGAATAAACGTCTAACTTGAGTGCCTTGAACGCAAGCTCGGTTGCGCGCTGCATTTTCTCGGCAATCGCGTCGTCAATTTGGGCGGGACAAATCTCTTGCGTAGCGCCGCTTTGATACTTGTTGGCGTAATCGAAAAAGCCTGTTTTTGGAATAATTTCTATAACAGGAAGCGCTTTGCCGTCAATAATGCCGACCGCAAATTCACGCCCCTTTATGTAGGGTTCTATAACAATTTCGTCTTCGTAGCAGAATGATTTTTGGATTGCCTCGTCATATTCCTCCTGCGTATTTACTATAAACACGCCAATACTTGAGCCACCGGCACAAGGCTTTAATACAACAGGAAGTGAAAGACCAAGCTGTGACAACGGTGTGTCTTTCATATTCTTTTTAAGCGTTGTACCCATAGGCGTTGGAACACCCGACATTTTAAATATCTTTTTGGCAATTCCTTTGTCCATTGCAAGAGCGCTGCCAAGATAGTTTGGCCCTGTGTAACGAATACCCAAAATATCAAAGGTTGCCTGTAATTTTCCGTTTTCGCCCACGTCGCCGTGAAGCCCCATAAATACAATATCGGCAAGACGGCATATCTCTATAACGTTAGGACCTAAAAAGCAATCTGATTGATCCTCGCGTGATGCTTTAATTGCCGCAAGGTCGGGCTCGGTGGTCTTTATTCCCTCTGCAATTTCAAGTCCGGCCCCCGGGAGTGTAAAAACATCCTCTAATTTATCGCTGTCATAAGGGAAGCCAAGATATACATCAAGCAAAAACGCATCGTGGCCACGTTCTCTTAAGGTTTTGCATATTCCGGCACCAGAACACAAGGATACGTCACGCTCTGTGCTAAGTCCGCCTGCCAATACTACAATTTTCATAGTTTACACACCTTTTGTTATATTTATGTGATAATAATTATATGTCATTTAAATTATATAATATCATAAAAAAAATCAAATATCAATAACAAAAGCCTTTTGCAAATAAACGCAAAAGGCTTTAAATATTTTGATAGATATTATTCCCACTCGATTGTACCAATTGGTTTTGGTGTAAGGTCGAGGAGAACTCGGTTAATGCCCTCTACCTCGTGGGTAATTCTGTATGTGATTTTATGAAGAATTTCATAAGGAATTTCTTCAATAGTTGCGGTCATTGCGTCTTTTGTGTTTACCGCGCGGATTATTGCCGGCCAGCCTTCGTAACGGCTTTCGTCTTTAACGCCAACGCTCTTGATATCAGGAACAGCTATAAAATACTGCCATACTTTTTCGGCAAGACCGCAGTTGTCAAACTCTTCACGCAAAATTGCGTCCGCTTCGCGAAGGGCGTGAAGTCGGTCGCGTGTAATAGCGCCAAGACAGCGAACACCAAGACCTGGGCCTGGGAAGGGTTGACGGTAAACCATAGCGTGTGGTAAGCCTAATGCCTCACCCACAACACGAACCTCGTCTTTAAAGAGAAGTTTGATTGGCTCTACAAGTTCAAACTGTAAATCTTCAGGCAGACCACCAACATTGTGGTGTGATTTTACTGCCTTTTTGCCTTCAGCCGCCTTAATGCTTTCAAGAATATCTGGGTAAATAGTACCCTGTGCCAGATATGAAACACCCTCTAGTTTACGTGCTTCATCAGCAAAAACATTTATAAACTCAGCGCCGATAATCTTTCTTTTGCGTTCAGGCTCACTAACACCTGCAAGCAAATCGAGGAAGCGGTCGGTAGCGTCAACGTAAATAAGATTTGCGTCAAGTTCTTTGCCAAACATATCAATAACCGCTTCGCTTTCACCCTTGCGCATAAGTCCGTGATTTACGTGAACGCAAACAAGCTGTTTGCCGATAGCCTTAATAAGAAGCGCCGCTACAACCGAGCTGTCAACGCCGCCCGAAAGCGCCAAAAGCACCTTTTTATCGCCAACAGCCGCACGAACCTCGGCAATTTGTTCTTCAATAAACTTGTTAGCAAGTTCTGGTGTGGTAATTCTTTCCATTGATTCCGATCTTACATTTGAACTCATAATTTTATCCCCCTTAGTTTGTGTAATTGTCAAAGTAACCTTGTACTAAAACAACAGGGGTACCTTTATCACCTGAGCCGCTTGTTAAATCGCATAATGAGCCTATAAGGTCGGTAAGCTGACGAGGGGTAGTACCCTGAGCCGCCATATTGCCAACAAGGCTGCCGTCCTTTGCCTTAATACTTGCAGAAATTGCTTCTTTAAGCGCGTCACCGCTTAAATCCTTAAAGTCGTTATCTGCCAAATATTTAAGCTTAAGCTCATTTGGTGTGCCGATAAGGCCGTCGGTAAATGCAGGAGAAACAACCGGATCGGCAAGCTCCCAAATTTTACCTTGTGGGTCTTTGAAAGCACCGTCACCGTAAACCATAACCTCAACATGCTTGCCGGTAGCTTTTAGAACGCGGGCCTGCACGTCAAGAACTAAATCCTTACATTCTTTAGGGAACAGTTTGATTGTTTCTTCGGTAGATTTGTTAGAGCCCAAAAGGCCATATTTTTCGTTATAACCACTGCCGTCAATTGATGCATTCAAAATATCGTCAAGACCGCAAACAACCTTAGCGCCTGCCTCTTTTAAAAGACGCTTGGTGCGAGCGCGAGTGTGAATATCACAGGTAAGCACACAGTCGGTATACTCTAAAATTGCCTTTGGCTGATTAGCAAATATAATCTCAACCTCGGCGCCCATTTCTTTAATAAGGTCAGCGTAATACTGAACGTAGTCAACGCCCGTGAATTCCAATTTTTGAACGCCAAATACTTCACGATAGCGCTCAAGTGTTAAAACGTCGCTATATGGGTTAATGCCTGCGGCATCAATCAAATCATAAGTAGCAAGTGAGTTGCCCACCTCATCTGAGGGGTAGCTTAGCATAAGAACTATCTTTTTAGCGCCCTTTGCAATACCCTTAAGACAGATTGCAAAACGGTTTCTTGACAAAATCGGGAAAATAACACCGATTGTTTCGCCGCCAAGCTTTGCCTTTACATCGGCTGCGATGTTGTCTACAGTCGCATAATTACCCTGCGAGCGAGCAACAATTGACTCGGTCATAGCAATAACATCACGATCGCGAAGCTCAAAGCCTTCAATCTCTGCCGCTTCTATAACGCTGTCTGCTACGATTTGGGCAAGGTCATCGCCCTCACGAATAATGGGGCAACGAATACCTCTTGATACAGTTCCTACTCTGCGTTCTTTTTTCATTTTTCAACATATCCTTTCTTTTTGGATGTGAGGGATGAATCACGCACAAAACATCCCCTTTTTGATACACTAACTATTTATTGCAGCATATCATATCCTTAACAGAGTAATTATACTCTACTATATAGTCATTTTCAAGATTTTTTTATATTTATTAATATAAAAATTTTATGGCAAAATAGAGATTTTTTTATTGAAATAGCAAAACAATGGTGATAAGATTACATTATGGTAGAGATCGTAAGCATTTCGCGGACATCGCTATATATTTTTGACGCGTCGGTTATGGGTAATGGATTAGTGCCGCACCCTAACTCTACTGTAAATGCGGGACGCAGATATTCGCTTATAAACCAATCCTTAAATCCGCCGCCTACAGCCAATCCAACCGGAACATCAAGCGCATAGCCGCTGGTTGCCGCCATAATCTCGGCCATTTGCTTTGCACGCTTGTCTTCGAGTCCGTTATAACTCCAATAAATCACCTCGCCCTGCGAATGAAGCGCTACAGCGTGATGAATATTATATTCTTTACAAAGATTAACAAGCGCCATCGTTTCGGGCTCGCTGTGCGGCTTTTCACCGCCAAAGCGTGTGGTTGCAGGGCCTAAAATGCCCGATTTTCTTTCAAGATTATGTAATTGCTGCCACCCCGCATCAAAGTTATGGTTTATGTCCACGCCACGCAAATTAGCGTTCCAATGAGCAAAATCACCGTTGCACATTTTGTAAATTTTACCTGCTTCTTTGCCGCAACCCAGGGCGCCGCGAATAGATATTTCGCACCCGTCGGGGTTAATACGCGGAACAAAAATTACCCCTCTGTCACCCAACGCTTTTCTCACATTTATGCCCGCAAGTGAACGGTTATTGCTATATGCGTATGCAAACTCCTCTAAAAATGCGAGCAAAATATTGCTTGTTATATGCTCACTGCCATGAAAGGCAGCAACAAAAAGCACATATTCGGTTTGCGAGTTGATTTTAAGCGCTGTTATATCCCGTCCGGCACAGCTTTTGCCTATACAAAGCCTTTGCAAAACCGAATTTCGGCAACACAGCGCGTCTATTGTTTTTTGCATTTCCAAATAATCGTATTCTACAGATTTTACTATTCTTTCCAAAATAAACACCCTCTAAAAACATTCTATTTATAATATATTAAAGGCGGTAGAAAATAATGAATTTAGAAGAAAAGCAGTTGAGCTCAAATTATCTTTTTAAAGGCAGGATTATAAATCTGCGTCAGGATACGGCGTTGCTGCCAAACGGCAATACCGCAACCCGAGAAGTAGTCGAGCATCCGGGCGGCGTATGTGTTGCAGCACTTACCGATAAGGATGAGTTGCTTTTTGTAAAGCAGTGGAGATATCCCTATATGGAGGAAACACTCGAAATACCTGCGGGCAAGCGTGACCGCCAGGATGAAGACCCTCTCGAATGCGGCAAGCGCGAGCTGCGCGAAGAAACAGGCGCCACAGCCAAAAAATATATTGACCTACACCCCCTCTACCCCACACCGGGATATATAAACGAGGTTATTTATTGTTATCTTGCAACGGGTCTTACCTTTGGCGAGCAAGACACCGATGAGGACGAGTTTTTAGATGTGCTTCGCATCCCACTCAAAATAGCGGTAGAAATGGTGCTTTCGGGTGAGATTAAAGATGCCAAAACGCAAATTGCCGTGCTTAAAGTAAAGGTTTTACGCGACTTAGGCAAAATTTAGTTGACAAAGGCACAAAAAGTTATATAATTAAATCACAATATTTCAGAGTAGACGGCATAGCGTTAAGTGTTGCGTGAACGGGGAGTTGTCACGCGAACGAAGAATTTTTAAAAATTCGCGGTTTTGCTGTCGCATCCCGCTGACAAATAATAGTTGTATTATATAAAAATACCTCCTATTATCAGGCAGTTCGGATGATAGGAGGTTTTTATTTATGAAAAAAAGCACACATCAACAAAGACTTTTTAAAATTATTTTAACGGCGCTGCTTGTTGCGCTTAATGTGGTTTTAGAAAGAATTGTTCCCGCTTATAAGGTTTGGAATCAGGATATAAGCTTCGGCTTTATAGCTATAGCCTTTGCTGCAGCGTTTTTGGGCACACCGTATGCCGTCACGGTTGCGGGCTTGGGCGATCTTATTGGCTCGTTGGTATTTCCGTTTGGGGCATATTTTCCGGGATTTACGGCAACAAACTGCATTTACGGACTAATTCTTGCCGAGTTTATACACAAAAACGCCACACCGATAAAAATTGTTATGGGTGTAGTTTTAAATAAGCTCGTTTGCACACTAACGCTTAACACTCTTTGGATATCAATAATGTATCGCGGTGGTGTTGATGCATTTTTTATAGTTTTTCCAACCCGTTTGTTAGGCGCTGCGCTGATGGCAGTGGTTGAATTAATTGTTTTAATGATTGTGTTTTCAAACAAAAGCAAAATTAGAATTTTGTTGGAGAAAAATTTAAATAAGATTATATAAAATAAAATTTCCATCCATTAAAAACGGGTGGAAATTTTTATTTTATGCTAATTCTAAATCCTTATACAACGCATTTCGTATTGCGTTTTGGTCAGGCGAAAGACCCAACACATTTTGAAAATATGTAAGCGAAATATTGTTTACGGGGTCTACCATTGAAAATGCGCCTGCCGCGCCGTCCCAACCAAATTCACCAACAGGACTTATAGTACCGCTGCGGGTGGGGTCAGTATGAACACGAACACCAAGACCGTAACCGTAGCCGTGACGCATTTGGTCAAAGTCGTCAGCCGCAGCACCGCTTAGTTGATTAGTTCCCCAAAGCCTTACAGTTTCTTCTTTTAATATGCGAGCGCCTGTCTTGCCCATACCACCTGAGGCTACCATATCTAAAAACAGTGCATAGTCCTCGGTGTTAGAGGTAAGCCCTGCGCCGCCGCTTTGGTACTCATCAGTAAGCGTATAGACACAATGAAACGGTTCTTTTTTAAGATTCTCATTATAATTAGAATAAAGTGTCGGCATTTTGTTAATATCCTGAGGTAAGCCAAAAAATGTGTTTTTCATACCAATCGGCTCAAAAATATTTTCTTGCAAATAGTCGCCGAATTTTTTACCCGACCATACTTCTACGAGTGCTGCCAGAACATCGTGACAAAGGCTGTATCTAAAGCGAGTGCCCGGTTCAAAACCGAGTGTTTTTTCGGCCATAGCAGCCACCAACTCACGTGTTGAGGTTTTGCCATTAGCGATAGCATCTCTAATAGCGGCGTCATATAGATTATAATCAAGTCCCGCCGTCATTGTAAATAAGTGCCTTATAGTGATGGGTGTTTTAGCATAACCGTCATTTGTAGTGTTAATATTTTCACCAATACTTTGTCCGCTTGCTATTTTCGCGGCGTTTTCAGTGTTTAATGCTTCGGCGGTTATTTTCATTTTAGCAAATTCGGGCAGATGTTTTGACACCTCGTCATCGAGATTATATTTACCCTGCTCTAACAGCTGTAACGCGCAGCAACAGGTAATCATCTTGGTCATTGAGTATATAAAATACTGCTCATCACCCTTTAGCTCACCACCGTTTTCTATGTCCTTAACACCCGTAAAATAACGGAATAACGGTTCGTGGTTGCGATACACAAGCACATCAACACTTGGCCTTTTAGGGTCGCTTACAAGAGCGTCCATACAACTTTTAAGGTTTTCGAAACTCATTTTATTTCCTCCAAAATCTTGATCACAAATTTATTGTAACCTGCTCACCATATCAAATTGTTACTTTAAAAATTCATCAAGTTTCGCAAACTGTAAATCATCCGAATTTGCATAGCCACTTACATCAAAGGGCTTTATTTCTTTTAACAATTCCGCAAAGCCAATTTCTTTATATGTGGAATGATTTTTTAAATCGACAACTGGTTGATTGTAGCCAATATCATCTAAAATATTGTTTGTTTTTTGGTTATAGGCAATCGGCAACACCTTTTTGCCCATAGCAAGACCTAAAATTATAGAATGTAATCTTGTGCCTATAATATATTCGGCAGATGAAAGAGCGTTAAGTGTTTGGTCCTTGGTATTGAAGGAATAGTCAACCACCTTAACTTCATCGCGAACTTCTTGTGGCAAAAGATTCAGTAGATCATCTATAAAATCAGAATCACCTTCAAAAGAGCAAAAAGCCAAAAGTGTTACCGTTTTTTTGCTTTTTACTAAATCACAAACCGTTTTCACGAGTGCGTCACGGTAATTTTCGCTTGCATTTTGAGAAAAACTACGAAAAGCCGCAAACGGATTAAAAATTGATATAGCCACACTGTCAGCAACTGTGTTTATCGGCCCTTCGTTTTTATAAGAAAACAGCAAATCCGGCGCATAACGCACACTTCTTAAATTAGAAAAAAGATTATACGAATACCTGTCGCGGAAGCAAATATCCTTATATTTTTTAAACTGTTTACGCCATTTTAATTTGTATTCTTCGGTTTCGTAGGCACCAAAATTGCAGGAAATTGAGTAAAACGGTTTTAAAGGCTGCTTGCGACGAAGACGAAGCTTATAATCAAGTTCATAATCACCTATCTGCTGATAAATTGAGCCGCCTATATGCACGGTTGCGCTACTTCGTTTCAGCAACAACCATTCAAACAAATCGTGAATTTTTAATTTGTTACCTATTCTGTTCACATTTTGAGCAAAGGCGACCTCATAAGCGTAAAATTTAACATTATCAAACTGCTCAAAAAATGGGCGGTAATATCCAAAGCAATACACAAAAAACATTGTATCGGGGTAACGTTTAATTAATTTTTCAAAGAACAGATCGTCACCCAAATTCATACCAAAAAATCCATAAAGCATAACACTTTTGCGGTATTTTTTACCGTTTTTATCGCGAATAGAACAAAAATTTTTAATGTGTCTTAATTGGTGATAGAGTTTTTGTCTTGCTTTGGCTAACCTGTACTCAATTGTCTTGTTCAGTAATTTTTGTTTGTCTTGTAAAAGCGCATCAAGCCTCTCAATTTCCGATTGTCGAGCACTTGCAAGTAAAACTATGTTTTCAAGTTCTATATTTTTTTGTTCTAACATCTGATTTAAATCAGATATATTTGACTGTAATTCGACAATATCTTTATTTTTATTATCTATGCTTTTGAGGAATTCGATTACCTTTAAATTGAATTCGTGCTGCTTTGTATCAATTTCACCTTTATCGTGCAAAATCTCGCTTGATTGCAATTCGTAAAAATCTCTTATGGTGAAGCCAAATTTATCTCGGGCCAATTCTACATACTTTTTATCCTGAAAAAGAATAGCAAACTTAGCAATTGAAAGAATTTTATTTTGTGGCAATACGATTAAGCCTTCTTGCAATAAAAATGCCTTTTCAATTTCAATTTCGTCGTGTGTGTGCGGTCCCTTAATTCGAAGCTTGTCTGAAAATACTTCCATAAAAAGATCATCAGGGCAGTTATCAACCATTTGATAGATAACACGTGCGTATTCCGTATTGTGAGCAAATGTTTTCTTTACACCCAAATCGCTGTTATGAGCGCCTGTGGTGTCCATACGATATTTGATTAATTTCTCATCAAAAACATAAATTGGACATTTAATTACCAGTCTTGTCCAATAATCAAAATCGTGTAGATAACAAAGTGACATATCGTGAAAACCAATATCGTCCATCACACATTTTCGCATTGTAGAACCCGGATGCAACAAATGGTTTGAAGAATCAAAAAAAAGTCTAACAAAATCTGCTTGTGTTTTAGCAGAAATGTTAAAAATATTTTCTAAATATTCATCACACACATCGTTGCCGTCCTTGTCGATGATTATAGGACGGTGAAAAACTGCACCATACTCAGAATTGTTCTCTAAAAAGTTGATTGTCTTTTCAATGAGGTCAGGGAGCATTATATCGTCGGAATCAATGTGAACCATATATTCGCCCTGCACCCTGCGATAGCCCTCATTTATGGCGTTTGAGATATGCCCGTTTTGTTCGAGAGTGTATAATTCTATACGCGGGTCATCAAAACTTCTAACTATCTCGGCAGTAGCATCGGTAGAAGCGTCATCAACCACAATAATCTGCAGATTTTTATATGTCTGATTTATTACCGACTCTATTGTTTCGGCAATATATTTTTCAGCATTATACGCGTTAATAGTAACGCTGACAAGTTTATTTTGAGCCATAAATTCTTTCCTTTTTTAATGAATTTTTGTTGGGCTTTAACCAAGTTTATATTATCATTTTTACTAGACTTTGTCAAGGATTGCAAAAGACCGTCAAGCGCCTTAAACAGCGATATAGCGCATTAAATATGGGCGGATAATTTCATCCGCCCATAAGAACTATATTATTTTACATAAAATGCTTTTATATCTTTAATAGCATACTCGCCACTGTGACCGTTTATAACAACCTCATATTTTGAAGCACGAAGCGCGCTAAATTTGCAAATAACCTTATGACCGATTGTTTTGCCCTCAAAAAGCAAAATCTTTTTGTGTCGGTACGCAGGCAAAAAGCCGTATATGCTAAATGACTCTACCGACTGACCGTTTGTTAGGTCTTCTTTAATCATAATGCAGTTGGTTAGATTTTTCTCATATGGCATCTTCCACTCTTGTGTTGGGCCTGCTTCTTTGTGAGTTATTGTATATACGTCACCGTCTTTTTCCATTTCACTAAAGTTTGCAGGAGTACCGTAACTTGTTTTAATACGTGCCCCAAGCTCTAAAATACGCTTAACGTCGGCATCAGGTAAAAGACCTCGGTTATCGGGACCAATATTAATAAGAAAGTTAGAACCGTGACCTACCGACATTTCATACATACCAAAAAGCTCGTCGACGCTCTTTATGGTATCTTCGTTATTGTCATAAAACCAGGTGGCACGCAACTTACAGTCACATTCGGCAGGCAAAAATACTGATTCGGTTAGTTTTTGTTCCTCGGTAGCAAGCTCGGAAAAATCGGTCGATGATACAACAAGCGGATTATTAAGCGAAGCGTAACCATCCTCATTACCTACCCAACGAATACCGGGGGTCCACTCAGGGTCGCAGAAGGTAAGCATATCGGGTTGCATTTCATTCATTGCCTTAACAATACGCGCTTTGTCATATTCGTGACCCTCGCTACCACAACCGTCAAACCATAAATAGTCAATTTTACCGTAGTTAGTAAGCAGTTCGCCAATCTGATTTATAAAATAGTCATCATATGCTTTTGCATCTTCAAACGGTATGGAATATTTACCCCATTGTGCAGGCGAATAATATAAGCCTACTTTTAAATCATACTTGCGGCAAGCGTCAACAAACTCACGCACAACGTCACCTTTACCGTCTTTCCACGGTGTTTGTGCTACGCTGTAGTTTGAATATTTACTGGGCCACAAGGCGAAGCCGTCGTGATGCTTGGTAGTAAGTATTAAGTATGTGGCGCCCGCTTCTTTGGCAACGCGAATCCACTGCTCACAATCAAGCTCGGTTGGGTTAAACTTTTCGGGTGGCATATCTTTATTATCCCAGTCTACGTGACCGGGGTAAAAGGACCGAATGCCAAAGTGAAAAAACATACCGTATTCCCAATCCAAAAATTCTACCTGCTTTTTAAAACCGTTCATAACAATTCTCCTTTAAACAGGCGCACCTGTAATGTTTTTCTCAAATTTTTCAGCAATATAATCCGCCTTTAATGTTTTTGCGGTCTCCTTTATAATTTTTACCGTTTGGTTCGAACAAAGTTTTACACCCTCTTCAGACAAATGAATAAGGTCGGCCGAAACATATCGTTTAATATCTTGTGATACAAGGGCATATAAATCATTTATAATTACGCCCTTTTCACAAAGCTTGGGCACTATTGCGTTATTGTATTTTTCAATAACAGTATTATCGTTGTATTGGTCTTCGGGCCAAACGGGAGTCGTGGTAGCAAAGATAACCTTTTCATATTTTGCCAAAAGCAAATCAGCAATGCGCAACATATTTTCAGTGTATTCTTCTATAGAAGTAAAGGCTTTGCCGTCACCGAAAATATCGCAAACATCCCAAAGTCCGTTATTCCAATGAACTATACGGCTACCATTCATCTGTTCCGCCCATTCAAAAAGGCCTCTGAGTGTATATTTTGCAAAGCGGCAATTATCATTTGGTTGCCAAACCTCAAACTCTTCGCCTAAAAGTTCGGGTACTGTTTTGCCATAACCTATCCATCGTATCGAATCGCCAAGTAATGTAATTTTTATCATAATTTTTCTTATTTTTTACCGGCCTTTGCCGCTTCAACAATATTTGTAACCATACCGCGATTGCCGTCAACGTCTTTAAGTTCGCCGCAAATTTGCTCGCGTGTAATACCGCGAAGTTCCATAAGTTCAGTAACCGAACAAAAACGGTAACCCTGACGGTAAAACTCGGGTAGATATTTTTCAATATATGCGTAGGTTTGGTCGGCAAATTGTTGAACCTCGTGACAAAGGATAACGTCGCCGTCTTCCCAAGTGCCTACACCGTTTTTGAAAACGTTTTCGCGGTCTTTATCGGTTTTGGTTGTATCCCAATCAAGCGCGTCGTATTTAAGCCATATTACAGGATATTTTAACTCATCACAAATTTTAAAGGTGTTTGCGGTGGGTTTAATATTAGGCGCGCGATAGATAGCGACTTCATAAGGGGTACCGTCGCGTTTTACGAGATTTGTTTCAAGTTTATGGGTAAGATTGGTTATGTCGGTCTTAAGTTCGTCATAGGTTGCCTCGCCGCCGTTTGCGCCGCCAATGGTAGCAACAAGATGTTTATCGCCGTGGTTACCAATATCCCAACCATAATTAATAGCGTTTTGCATGGTTCTATATTCATAGTCGTTGTCTATTTTATAACCGTTTACAAAAAAGGTTCCTGCGCCCTCAAATGCGGCAAAATAATCAACATATTTTTGCATATATCTATCAGGACCGTCGTCAAAGGTAAAAGCAATTAGCTTATAATCTTCGGGATGAGATTTCCATTCGTAATCTATATCTATTGTTTCATCCTCTACCTGTGACGGTGTGGAAACCACCGAGCTTACTTCGGAAGAGCTTGTTGGGTTAGAGCTTGGTTGCTCTTCGCTTGAAACAGGCACATCAACACTTGGTGTGCTTGTTGCATTGTTTGTGCTTTGATTATCACTTGAAGTCATACTGCTTTCCCCACCTTGTATTATGCTTTCTTGCTTTATAATTACTTCGATATCAGTAGATGATTGCTGTGATTCGGCGCTACTGCAACCAACAAAAGATAGCACGAGTGCAAACATCATCAATAAAACAAAAATTCGTTTTGCCATTTATATCACCCTAATCAATATTATTTCGGTTGAATTTTAACATTTAATTATATCTAAGTCAAGAAAATCTAAGCCATATAAACGATCTTTGTTCACCGAATTTAACCGTTATACTATTGCCACTTGTTTCATATTCAATATCAGAATTTTGATAGATTTTTTCTGCATTAAGTTTAGATATATCTTTAGTTAATTTAAAGGTATATGTGTCTTCATTAGTAGCTTCACGGAACAAAATAAGGTTGTAAATTTTTTCTTTCTTGTTTTCGCAAGCATATCCCGAAAAAGTCATACCGTTTGGGCATTCGCCAATAGGAATTACACGAGAATCAAATAACTCTACCTTATAATCCTTATAAACATTTGAAATCCTTGCAATTATTTCAGCATCTTCGTCAGCAAGATTGCTCATTTCCATCCAAAATAGTGGGTTTGCTACCATAACGGTTGCGAAAAGATAATCGGGACTGTATGTATTTGGCGCAAATAGTACACCCTCGTAATTTTTTGTGTTACGTCTTGTGTTAAGCAACTCCATCTGCAAGCGACGAGTTGGTATAATGTGGGCCAAATTCCACAAATTTTTAAATGTGTTATGTGGAAAATAGTTTGTAAAATCGGTGTAACGGTTTTCTACAAAAAGCGTACCAAACTGCGACATATACATATAGCCAAAACGGTCCTCTGCAGTAACGTCAAGATTAAAACGCATATCTCCTTTAGTGCGATTTACAAGTTCTTGCATAAACTCTATAAATCGCATTTCGCACAACTTGCTACGAATTTTAACGCCGTCAAGTTTAAAGTAGCGAATACCGTATGTATCATAAAAATGCATAAGCGTTTCAATATCTTTTTGGTAATTTTCGAAATCGTTTGACGAGTCAGGGCCAAACCAAAGTCCCATTTCCAAACCAAATTTTTTTGCCTTTTCTACAACAGGTTCAAGTCCGTTTGGAAATCTTTCGGCATTAACCTTCCAAAAGTCGCTATTGTCGGCATAAAACCCTTCCCAAACGCCACCTTTTTTGCGACGTGAGTTTGCGGTAATGCCGGTAAGCCAACCATCGTCGATTTGAACAATATCAACGCCCATCTCGCGTGCGCGGTCAATTTCTTTTAACATAAAGCTTTCGCAAACTGCCATATCTTGACTGCGGTCACCCCAGGTATTAGACATACAAAACAAAGTGCCGCGTGGATCGTCGGTACAAAAAGCAGTGTTGTAATGCCAATATTCATCATATATTTCGTCGGTTTTGCCCACACCCACAGCCGATGCATAGTAAGGCACCTTGCCGTCAGGTAAATCGTTAAAATCAATACCCGTACCGTAAAGTGTTGCATACACGTTACCCTGCATATAAAAATCTTTGTTTTTGCGATTAAGTGCCGAACTTTCGGTTGGCGAATGTTTAATCATCATAATTGAGTTATCGCTTGTATAATCGTTTATACAAAAAACGTTACCTTCGCGATAAAGTTCACCATTTCTAAAAGAATAAACACTGGCGTTTTGCTTTTCTACAAGCATATCGTTATAGTCGGTTTTGTCATAAAGTTTGTAAGACTCAACGCTTAAATGACGGCAAGACATTGGAATACTGTCAAGAATATCAAAATCTACCTTATCATTTACAGCCGTCTTATTTTGCTCTTCCTCAACACCGGTAGGTCCTGCTTTTGTTGTTGTTTCTTCCGCAATAACAACATTGCCTAATTTAGAAACAAAATTTTGATTATATATAAAACTGATTTCGGGGAATATTAAATACTCGTACCAAGCGGAGCCCTCTCTACCTTTTAAGCAAAGTGATGCCTTAAGGTGCGGCTTCATAATGTAAGGATTTTCTAATATCTTGGTTTCAAAGATTATTTCGGGAATTTCATCCGCATTAAGCACAGGACTGCGTTGCCACAATGAAGTACCCGACCATTCAAAACCGTTTACAACGTCACGCACGTTTTCGGTACGAACAGAACTACCGTCTATTTTTATAATCTTTTCTACCTTACTGTTACCAAGTCGAACAGTAGCGGTGTTTTCATCATAATAAGCAAAACAATCCTTTAACATAAATATTCTCCTTATAAATCACTTTTGCAATTATTTATCTAATAGTATATTGATGATAGAAAATAAAATCAAGTTATTATCTATCATACATTTTGCCGAATCAATCAAATATTTCTCCTTAATAAAATTTTATCATAAATATAATAAATTGCAAGAAAAAAGAACGGAAATTTGAAACAATTTCCGTTCTAAATAGCACCTTATTTTTCAAATATTTTATTCTTAAATATGTTATACATAATCTGCGCAACCTCACTACGCTGTGCGTTATCCTGAGGTGCTATTTTGCTGCCGTTTTTGCCGCTTATTACATCCTTTGTTACTGCCCAGATTACTGCGTCCTGTGCATATGCACTTACTCTTTTATAGTCACTGTAATTGTTTTCCACATTGTTTTTCTGGGTTGTTGTATAACCTGTATTTATGTTCTTGTAGTTTGCATATCTGTAAAGGAAGGTTACAAGCTGCTCGCGTGTGATTTTATCACCTGTGCCAAACTTACCGTTGTTATAACCTGTAACAATACCA
>JAZUOS010000079.1:0-14437 GCA_045604765.1 Acutalibacteraceae bacterium
AACCCCTTTGTGAATTACACAAAGGGGTTTAAATTTGTCTTAAAGAACTAAAACTGCCGCTATTCCAAAGTAAATTAAAAGTGAGACAGCATCAAGAATTGTGGTAACCAATGGGCTTGCCATAACAGCCGGGTCAAGACCGCATTTTTTTGCAACAATCGGCAGCACAGCGCCAAGTAGCTTTGCTACGATGATAACAAGTATGAGTGTGAGGCATATAGTTGCCATTTCGGCAAGCTCTGCGCCCGTATCAAAGGTTTTTAGCCACAAAAAATCAACAAGATAAAGTTTTATAAAATTGATAGCGCCCAAAACTATACCAACAAAAACAGCAACCCGCAGTTCTTTCCAAATAACGCGTAAAATATCTCTGAACTCAATGTCGCCGAGACTTAGCGCGCGAATTACAGAAACCGATGTCTGACTGCCCGAGTTACCGCCCGTGCCCATAAGCATTGGAATAAAGGCAACAAGCGCTATACACTGCGCGAGGCGCGCCTCAAAGCTTGAAATTATAGCGCCCGTAAATGTGGCAGAAATCATAAGCAGCAACAGCCACGGTATACGCGATTTAAAAGTTTCAAAAACGCCCGTTTTAAGATATGTTTTTTCGCTCGGCAAAATAGCCGCCATTTTTTCGATATCCTCTGAAGCCTCTTCTTGAATAACATCAATAGCATCGTCAACCGTAACAATACCAACAAGCCTTCCCTCTTTATCGACAACGGGAAGCGCCAGCATATCATAGCGTTCAAACATTGCCGCAACTTCTTCCTTGTCATCAAGGGTGTTTGCGCAAATGACATTTTCATCCATCAAGTCGCCGACAATTTCATCCTTGCCACTTAGCACTAGATCACGAAGTGATATTGTGCCAAAAAGTTTACGTCGACTGCCAATAACGTAACAGGTGTAAATTGTTTCGGTATTGATACCTACTTTTCTGATACGGTCGATTGCTTCCTCAACCGTCATAGTTCTTTTTAAATCAATGTATTCGGTTGTCATTATGCTGCCCGCACTATCGTCGGGGTAAGCAAGCAGTTGATTTATCATACGGCGGGTGTTAGCGTCGGTGTGCTTCAAAATACGCTTTGCCACCGTAGCGGGCATTTCTTCAATAAGGTCAACGGTATCATCCATAAACAGCTCGTCTAACACTTCACGAAGCTCGTTATCACTAAAAGTATTTACAAGCAGTTCTTGCTTGTCAGTGTCAAACTCAACAAAAACCTCTGCCGCGAGTTCTTTTGGCAATATACGGAATAATACCGGTATCTCTTTGTCTTTTGCCTCTTCAAAGATTTCGGCAATATCGGCAGGCTGCATTTCAGAAAGTATTTCCTTAAGCCGAACAAAGCGTTTGTTTTCGATAAGCTCAAAAATTTTTTCCTGGAGTTCTAAAATCTTTTCTTCCATAACGCAACCTCCTTTTTAAGTGTTAAAACCCTATCTTTTAGGACAGGGTTTTGTTGATATTTTAATTATAATGTTTTTGACTTAAAATGTCAATTTTTTTATATGCGTATATTAACAAGATGCGATATGCCCGGTATTGTTTCGCCCTGAAGCGACGATGTTGGCGACATTAGCGCACCCGTAGACATAAATAAAATGTTTTTAAAATCTCCCGATTCAAAGCGGTGCATCACAAAAGAATTAAGCACCGCCGCGCTACAGCCACAACCCGAACCGCCCGCATGAACATCTTGGCTGTCGCGGTCAAATATAATGAGCCCGCAATCACTATGACGACAGCGAATGTCTATACCCTCACTTTCAAGCAGTTCATAAAGCAAATCGGTACCAACCTTGCCCAAATCACCCGTGATAACCAAATCATAATCGTGAAGCGTTGTGTTTGTATCGGACAAAAAATGCTTTATAGTAGAGGCTGCAGACGGGGCCATAGCGGCACCCATATTATTGGTATCGGTAATGCCTAAATCTTCAATTTCGCCAAAGCAAACCCTATCTATATAGGGTTTTCCCGCTACCCTTTTTCTCGATAAAACAGTAGCACCCGAACCCGTAACAGTCCACTGCGCTGTTTGCGGTCGCACAGCGCCGTATTCAAGCGGAAAACGGTATTGTCGCTCGGCCGAGCAAAAGTGCGACGAGGTAACCGCTGCGGCATAGTCAGCCGCACCGCTGTCTATCATAATTGATGCAAGCGAAAGTCCCAAAGTCATTGTAGAGCAAGCACCATAAAGTCCGATAAGAGGTATTCCCTTTGAACGCAAGCCAAAATACGAGCCGATACACTGATTTAAAAGGTCGCCTGCAAAAATCATTTTAATATCGTTTTCATTTACATTTGCTTTTCGCATAGCGGTTTCAAGAGCTATTTTTTGTAAGAGACTTTCAGCCTTTTCGTAACTTTCTTCACCAAAACGGCTGTCATCATCGTGGGCGTCAAACTCGTGCCCTAACGGTCCTTCAAATTCCTTTTTACCCACGACCGAGCCGTAACCTATAATATACGGTTTGTTTTCTAAAATTATCGTTCTTTTACCAATTCTTTTTGACATAAATACTACTCCTTTTTCATAGTATTTGTCATTCGGTAAAAAATATAAAATAATTGCTGCAATAAATCACAACAAAATATTTACAAAAATAAACTGCGGGTGTATAATCACATTATAATTTTAAAAAGGAGTGCTTTTTATGAATTTTGACAAAATTTTAGATTTTATGTGGAGTTTTGCAACATCATGGGGCATTAAATTGCTTGGGGCAATAATTATTTTAATCGCAGGTCTTAAACTTATAAGTGCCCTTGCTAAGTGGATAAAAAATTCACCGAAGCTTGATAAAATTGACGGCAGTCTACGTTCGTTTTTGGTAAGCTTCAGTAGAATCGTGCTTTATGTTATCTTAGTTATCACCATTGCAACCACATTGGGTGTGCCTGCAACATCATTTATAACAATTCTTGCTTCTTGCGGTGTTGCGGTAGGTCTTGCCTTGCAGGGCTCACTCAGCAACTTTGCGGGCGGTCTTATGATTTTGTTTTTTAAGCCGTTTAAGGTTGGCGATTTTATTGAAGCCTCGGGCAAAACAGGTGTTGTAGAAGAAATTTCTGTTGTATATACCGTACTACTTACCCTTGATAATAAGCGTATAACCCTGCCAAACGGCGCACTTACCAATTCGGTTATTGAAAACTATTCAAGCGAAGAATTACGCCGTGTAGATATCGACTTTAATGCAGCATACGGTTGTGATGTTGAAAAAGTTAAAAAGGTTATAACCGAAGTGGTAGAGGCTCACCCACTGGCGCTCAAAAAACCCGAACCCTTTGTTCGCCTTTCGAAGCATGCCGACAGCGCTCTTACATATACCGTGCGCGTATGGTGTAATAACGCAGACTATTGGACAGTATATTTTGATGTTCTTGAGGGCGTTAAGGCAGCATTTGATAAGAATGAAATCAGCATTCCCTATCCGCAAATCGATGTTCATATGAATAAATAGTAAAAAAAGCAGTGCTTTCGCACTGCTTTTTTTACATTATAACATACTCCCCTGCTGTAAGTTCAAATATCATCTTTCCGTCTTTAATTTCGCCGCCTAAATCCTTAGCAGTAAAATCAATATTATTAATTGTAATGGTTCTTTGAGTCTCTAAAAGAGGAAATTCTATGCGTGCAGAACCGTCGGGAATAACAATGTGCCACAAAAACTGGTTTTTTTCATAATGCCACTCACTTACAATACCGCGGTACGATGCCTTAACGCTTGTAATACGCTTTTTACTGTCGGGCATTGGTGCTAAAACAAAATCATAATCAAAACCGCCATCATCAGTATTTGGTTTGATACCCGCCATAGTGCTATACATCCACTCGGCAACCGCGCCATAAGCATAGTGGTTAAATGAATTCATCTTTACATCGCCAAAACCATCGGCTTTAGTATAAGAATTCCAACGCTCCCAAATTGTTGTAGCACCCTGCTTCACACTGTAAAGCCAAGATGGGTCAGCATCCTGCAAAAGAAGAGAATACGCTAAATCGTTAAGCCCAACTTTAGCAAGCGTCTGATTAAGCACACCTGTACCTAAAAATCCGGTAGATAGCTTAAACCCATTATCAACAATCTTCTTTTCAAGGTTTTTAATAGCTTTTTCACGAACATTGCCTTGGAGCATATCAAAATACAAAGGTAGCAGATATGCAGTTTGGCTTTTTTCGGTTATTTCATCATTAACAACATATTTTTCAAAATAACGCTCAAGTATTTTTTGACTTAAATCTTTATAATACTCTGCCCTGTCCTTTTTGCCTAAAATTTCAGAGAATTTTTGCATTAAAACAGCATTGTTATAATGATAACAAATAGACACATACCATTTTTCGGTAGGCTCATAACTAAGCCAATCGGAATACCACGCATTAGCACCGTCAAGTCCGTTTTTACGCTCGATGTAATCCATATATTTTTCCATCGAGTCATAATGTTCTCTAATAACGGTATCATCACCGTACATAAGCCAAAGCTTATATGGTATTATAATACCTGCATCTGTCCAAGCCGCACTGCCGCAAAAATTCTTTTCGAAAACCGCGGGACAAATATCGGCATAAGCGCCGTCGCGTTCGTTTTGCGAATCGCGCATATCACCAAGATACTTGCTTAAAAAGTCATAGGTATCGGCAATATACGAAGCCGCTCCGCCAAAGACCCCAGTGTCACCTGTCCAGCCAAGTCGCTCGTCGCGCTGTGGGCAATCGGTAGGCACACCAATGTAATTGCCCTTCATACCGCGAACAATATTTTTATATAATTGATTAACAAGTGGGTCGGAGCACTCGAACTCACCAATATACTGCATATCAGCACCCAAAACCTCGGCAGTGATACACTCTATGTTTATATCTTTATCGGCAGTAATTTCCATATATCTAAAGCCGTAAAATGTATGCAAAGGCTTTATGATATTAAGTTGTTTGCGACTGTTTGTAGATGCCGCTACATAGTTAAAACGTGCAAGCGCCGAGCGGTAGTTTGCAATATAAAGGCTACCTTTAGGACCATCGTTACCGCGTGATAAATCGCCCGTATCATTTAACATTTCGGCAAAAAGGCATTTAACAACAGTACCGTTTAAAGCGTTTATGGCAAGTGAAGGACGACCTACAACATCCTCGCCAAAATCCATTACTAATGTCTGCCCTGCTTTTAGTGTTATACACTCACAGTTGTCACCAACCGCCTTTTTAACCACCTTTATCTCGCCAAAATCACTGTCGTTATTTTTAGTGCCGCGATAAACAACCGCGCTTTTTGGTGCAATATATTCTATTGCTCTAACTTTTTCACCCTCAAATGGCACGATATCACAAGTATAGTCGCTAAACACTTCGGCATTAGTCCAAGCAATACTATCGGGGTACACGCACGGGTCTTTTATTGTAGCGTCAAACCACTGTCCGTTCCATATATCAGCGTACAAAACAGGTCCGCAAAGTGCTGTGTTCCAACTATCATCGGTAGCAATAATCTCGGTTGTGCCGTCTTTATACGCAATCTCGATTTCAGCACAAATGGCGGTCTTTTTATAACCGTAATAACCGTTAGAAATTCTGCCCGACCACCAGCCTGATGAAACACGAGCTCCAAAGGTGTTTATACCTTTTTTCTTCATATAAGGCAATACATCATATTCATATTCAAAAACACGATGTCTATAATCGGTCCAAAGTGGCGTTAGCTCATCCTCACCAATGCGATTGCCGTTAAGAAGCGCCTCGAAAATGCCAAGTGATGTGATTCGCAAAACTGCCGATTTAATATTTCCACCAATTTCAAACTGTTTCATAACAGTAAGCAAACCGTCGGTTTTTTGTATATCATTATCACGAGTATTTAAGATTTTACCAAATGCATTATAAAAATTATTACTCATTTGTGGGCTTGAAATAAATACACCTTTTTTCATTTTGTCATCCCCTTGACTTCATTATAACCAAAAGAAACGTTTTTTCAATATTATAAATGATTGTTTAAATAATTTAGTACCCTCTTTTTATCCGCCGACCAGATAGGCGCTACCAAATCGCGCTTGGCACCGTCACCCGTTATTCGATGAACAACTGTTTCGGGCGGTAAAACCGATATACATTTTTTTAGAATTTCTGCATATTTTTCGAGTGTTAAGCACTCGAACTTGCCATTTAAATATTCACGTTCTAAATCGGTGTTTTTTAGCACATGAAGAAGATGAAATTTAACGCCACCCGTACCCGCCACTACGGCGTCAAGTGTGGTTTTAACAGCATCGTCAGCCGTTTCATTGGGCAAACCGATTATTATGTGGGTTACAACGTCAATTTTTGCATTTTTAAGCCTTTTCACTGCGTCAAAATACACACTATTCTTATAGCCGCGCCTAATATACTCGGCAGTTTTTTCGTTTGTAGTTTGCAAACCTAATTCAACGCTTACGGGTTTAATTTTGTTTATCTCTGCTAAAAGTTCAATTACCTCATCGGGTAAGCAATCGGGGCGGGTGCCAATTGACAAGCCAACTATATAATCGGGTTTTATAGCCTCATAGTATAGCTTTTTAAGTTTTTCAATAGGTGCGTAGGAGCCCGTAAAGGACTGAAAATATGCAATATACCTACCACTTTTATTTTTTTGCTCTACCATTTGCTTTGCGTTTTCAAGCTGTTCGGTTATGTTTTTACCTCTTGCGGCAAATTCGCCACTGCCTAATGCCGAGCAAAATATACAGCCGCCGCTCCCCACCGTTCCGTCGCGGTTTGGGCATGTGAAACCGCCATCAAGCGACAGTTTATACACCTTTGAGCCAAATTTTTGCTTGTAATAATCGTTAACAGTTTTATACATATTTTCACCTCGCAATAACAATTTTATGATAGTAAAAAACAGCATTTAATTTCAACGCTGTTTTATGCTCTTATTTAAAAACTTTACAATAATCAAGGATTGCGATTACAATTCCTGCGGTTGTGTAAATGCCCACAAGTGTGCCTATAAGACCTGTTATTATACCAACAAGCGGAAGTTTACCTATTACGCCGAGCAAGAAGCCTATAACCGCCCCTGCAACAACATAAATAATTATCTTAATAACAAGCGCCGCTACATCCTTTGAACCAAAAGAAAATGGGAAAAACTTTTTCAAAGTGTCCATAAAATACTCCTTTCAAAATTTTCTATTGACATTTTATACCTTTTTTATATTTTTGTCAACTTGCGTTACAATAAACTTTACATTTTATAGCTATCGTGTTATTATTTTTATATAAAGCTTTGGCGGTGATTTTATGAATTTTAAAGACAGTGGAAAATTAAAGGCAATTACATTTAGTTATGACGATGCTGTTACACAAGATATCGAATTTGTTGAGCTGTTAAACAAATATGACTTAAAGGGTACTTTTAACGTAAATTCAGAATTACTTAATACAAATAATATGCTCATACGTGAAAATAAGCGCGTGGCGCATTATAAGCTTCATAAAAGTGATGTTAAAGGCATTTATGACGGTCACGAGGTTGCCGTTCACACCCTTACCCACCCAAAACTACCCGAGCTGCCCGATGAAGAAATAATCCGTCAAGTAGAACAAGACCGACTTAATTTATCTGACATTGTAGGCTATGAGGTTATTGGTATGGCATACCCAGGCGGTGGCGTAAACAATGATGACCGCGTTGCTGAAATTATAAAGAACAAGACGGGTGTTAAATACAGCCGCACCATTACTTGTAACGAAAGTTTTGATTTACAGGATAATTTATATCGCTTTAATCCTACCACGTATCATCTTCATTTTGACAAGTTAATGGAGCTTGGTGAAAAATTTGTAAATTTGACACCCGACAAACCACAGATATTTTACGTTTGGGGCCACTCATACGAATTTGATTTTCACAGTGATTATCGCGTAAAATTTGAAGAGTTTTTAAAGCTTATATCTAACAAAGACGATATATTCTATGGTACAAATAAAGAGATATTATTATAAAAGTTATAAAAAATGCTTGACCTATTTGGTCAAGCATTTTTTAGAGCAGCAACCCACAACACACACTTGCAAAAATATATTTATAAGAGTATACTAACGATAGTTACAATCTTTGGGAGGCAATGCAATGAAACACTCATTCTGTGATGGAGCAATTATTTGTCACTGTTTATTTCACGAAAAGGTT
This sequence comes from Acutalibacteraceae bacterium, assembly GCA_045604765.1. Taxonomy (GTDB): domain Bacteria; phylum Bacillota; class Clostridia; order Oscillospirales; family Acutalibacteraceae; genus UBA737. The sequence goes on from JAZUOS010000079.1 coordinate 8,194, forward strand.
AAGTATAATGTTTCTAATGAAAAAATCAGCGTTGTCTTCAACGGTAGTGGAGGCATAATTGGCTACGCCGAAGCGGACACAGCCGAGTATCTAAACAGGGGCTTTAGCAGTTGGTATGTTAACGGTCAGTTTATTGATGTGTTTTCCAAAAAGACTGTAAAAATGCTGGGCAGAAAACAGACGGTATCTATTGAAACACCGATTGGAATTCTTCGTTCAGAGTTGTTTCTTGATAGCTCTCATGCCGGTGTATTTGCGGTGTATCAGGTGTTAGAGCGTAAGGGTGATGCCAATATCACCGTTGGCTGTACCTATGACAATATTCAAAAATTGCGACTCTTTTCGGATGGAAAAACCGAGATAGAATCCGACAACGGCTCTGTTTATTTTCACCTTCCTGTCGGTACCGATAAAATCACTGTTTATATTACCTTTGAGGATCTCATCGACTTTGACATTGCAAAAGAATACACCATAGCACAAAACGAATATATGCAAGAGCTTGCCTTAATCTCTGTTCCCGAAGGGCTTAATGAAATGGAAAAGGCATTGTTTTTTAGTACCTATTTTTGTGCTCTTGAAAACTATAAGGTTAAGGGCGATTTCCGTTGTTTTATGGCAGGTCACCGATATTTACTACCTATGCGAACATATTATCGTGATTCTTATTATACGGTACTGCCTATGTACAATGGTAAAACCCATATGGTAAAAGAGCAAATACTTACATTATCAAAAGGCATCTCACCCGACGGCAACTGCCCCTCTGCAGTTAAAGCCGACTACAGCGCGTGGTGGGGCAACCATTATGACAGCCCATCCTTCCTTGCTATGATGTTGTATGACTATATTCACTACACAAAAGACACAGACTTTTTGAATACTCTCGTTGACGGCGTGACAGTATATGAAAAGGCGGCAGCCGCTATTAAAAAACTTTCTACCTTTGCTGATGACACGGGTCTGCTTTACAAAGACGGTCTATACAACAAACGTGATTGGGCAGATGAAGTCAATCGCAACGGCTATGTGACCTACAACGAAATTCTATACGCACGAGCACTGTTCTGCCTATCTAAAATGGCGGCTATTTTAGGCAAAGATGCGGACGCTTCTATGTATGAAAGCTGGTTTCAAAGGGTTAAGGAAGCCATCAACCGCGAGCTTTGGGACGAAAATCTTGGTTATTATATTAACTATAAAAGCCCTGAACACACCGAGCAAAATCTTTCTATTGATACGGTATTTGCCTGCATCTTCGGTATTGCCGATGACGAAAAAGCTATACGAATGCTAAAAATTATGGAGTCACTGCTCGAGAGCAGGAATAATCCCGCCGTTAAGTGTAAAGACTTTGGTGTTATGTCGGTTTACCCGTTTTACGTGGGTGCAAAAGCCGCTTGTAATAAATCTACCCAACCATATAATTACCACAACGGCGCTAACTGGCCCTACCTGTCTGCAATGTATGCCTATGCAAAACGCAAGTACGGTATGGAGTACAAGCACGCACTTGAAAGCTGGTTTGAATATAACATTGAAAAAGGTAATTATACCCCCATTGAGTATTTTTCTCCCTTATGCGAGGACGGCTCGTTACTACAAGCGTGGTCTAGTGCCGCGGCTTTTGTTTTAGATGAAAAACTAAGCCTAGATTTTTGGGATTAAAGCAAAGCAAAAGCCTCCCTCTGACGAGGGAGGTGGCAAAACGAAGTTTTGACGGATGGAGAGATTCTCTCCCCCAGCCACGGCTTTTGCCGTGTCAGCCCCCTCGTCAGAGGGGCCCTTTTCTCTAAAACAATGTCGTTATCCAATAAATAACCCCATAAATCACACTTGCCACTGTGCCGTACACAATCATAGAGCTTGCTATGGTGAATATTTTTGCGTCTACGCATAAAATATACCCCTCTGCTTGTGGTCAAGTAGGACCTATTAGTTTGCAAAAATATTTACATTAAATTGGCGGTGTGGTATAATGTGGAAAATCTTTATAAATATCAATAGTAATCAAATTGTTTACCAAAATGTTTTTATCAATATAAGGTGAGGTGTTACTGTGATTTATATGGCAATAATTCTTGTAATTTGTTTTATACTGTTATACTTAAAATCTCCCTCGGTAAAAGGTCAAATAAGCGAAGAATTTCTCGCTCATAAGCTTGATATTAAAAAAGAAACGCAATATGGTGGAAAAATATTAAGAAATATTTATGTTCCTGCCCCCAATGGAAACACTACTGAAATTGATGTTCTATATATCACACGTAAAGGGATTTTTGTTTTTGAAAACAAAAATTATGCTGGATACATTTTTGGGAATGAAAAAAATAAAAACTGGACAGTAACGTTATATGCTGGAAGGAAAGGTTTCCTAACAAAAGTAAAAAAATATCACTTTTATAATCCAGTGCGACAAAATCGCACTCATATTAAATTTTTAAAACTATTCCTTGGTTTTAATGTTAGAACTTTTTCAATTATCACATTTAGTAACCGCAGTGAATTAAAGAATATTAGTATCACTTCAACTGATGTTTTCGTTTGCAACCACGTCAACCTTTCTAACATTTTAAGAAATATATGGGAAAACAATCCTGATATTCTAACTGAAATTCAAATTAACGATATTTACAATAAATTACTGCCAATTACAATAGTAAACAAAGAACAAAAACAGCAACATGTTTCAAAAATACGCTATGGTTTAGATAATACAAATATATGTCCTCTCTGTGGTGGACATCTTATCATAAGAACTGCCACGAGGGGCCCAAATGCTGGAAATAAATTTCATGGTTGCTCGAATTATCCAAAATGTAGATATATTAAAAACATTGATGTTAAAAATAAGACTGTATGAGGCGAATTTCATACAATCTTATTTTGTTATATTATAGTTGTAATCCAATAAATAACCCCATACATCACACTCGCCACTGTGCCGTACATAATTACAGGGCCTGCTATGGTAAATATTTTAGCGCCCACGCCAAGTATATAGCCCTCGTTTTTAAACTCTATCGCGGGCGATACCACCGCATTTGCAAAGCCTGTTATCGGCACCAAAGTCCCAGCACCTGCACGGCGAGCTATCTTGTCAAAAAGACCAAAACCCGTAAGCAGTGCCGCTAAAAATATAATTGACACAGGTACCGCCATTTTCACCACCTTTTCGGGTAGGTCAAACGCGGTATAAAGTTCGTTTAAAAGCTGTCCTATAACACAAATGGCACCGCCCACTATATACGCCCAAATAAAATCTTTTACTTTGGGTGACGGTGGCGATGCCTTTTTTGTCATTTCACTATATTTTTTCTTGTCAGGCAACATATAATCCACTTCCCTTTCGGGAATATTGTTGCCTTAATCTATTCTTTTATACGGGTTATATTGTGTCAAAAATTCGTTCCACTGCTCTTCGGTGAGTGTTTCGCCGTCTTTTTTGCCGTATTGCTTATAAAGACCTTCAACCAACATATTATAAAGCTTGTTGGTTTTAACCTTGGCGCGAATAAGCACAAATAGCAATATTGCAGCAAACAAAACAAACACAATTGCAGGCACTAAATATTTCCAATAAAAGCCGGCAACATATCCGATACCGTACACCGATATTGGCTCATATGCAAGCACTATAAAAGGCTGAGTTATAATTGCTGCAGCAAGGCCTATAATCTTTTGTTTGCAAATAAATAAGATAGCGGCGGCTACCATAGCAACAGTACAAACAATGGTTGTAATAAAAACATTGCTGAACTTATTATAATCTAATTTGCCACCTTGAAAATTCATTGCAAAGCTTAAGATTGAAAGTGCCAACATAATAAACGAATAAACCCACACAATTGAAGTAGCAGTGGTAAGGCCCTTTACAAGCTTACCGCCGTCAACCGCATATGAAATACCGTATTTATACTTATACTTTTCAACATATTCTAAAATATTCGCATTCTTTTTCATAATATCACCAAGAATTATTATACACAAAACAACATTACTTGACAAGTGTTTATCAAAAATTATATAATACTTCTCGGTGATTTTATGGCTAAAATAAATATAGTAATGGTAGAGCCCGAAATACCGCAAAACACGGGCAATGTCGCGCGCACCTGTGCCGCTACGGGAGCACGGCTTCATCTTGTAAAGCCTATGGGCTTTACACCTGATGATAAAAAGCTTAAGCACGCAGGGCTTGATTATTGGAAATATCTTGATATTACCTATTACGAAAATCTTGCTGACTTTTTTGAAAAGAATAAGGGCGGCAACTTCTTTTACTTTACAACCAAGGGGCGTCACACCCACTCCGACCACAATTACCCCGATAATTGTTTTTTGCTTTTTGGCAAAGAAAGCAAGGGTTTGCCCGAAGAACTTTTACTGCAAAACCCCGACTATTGCGCACGCATACCAATGCAAGGCGAAATTCGCAGCCTTAATCTTTCTAACTCGGTGGCTATCGCTGTTTACGAGGTTTTACGTCAATGGGACTACCCCGCTTTAGAAAATTTTGGTCAATTGCACAATTACAAATGGGAAGATAATATATAATTTTATATTTTTATATATTGAATTTTTTGGAAATTGTGGTAAAATATAATTGTATAATTTTTAACAATCTCGAAAGGATGTATTAAAATGAGTCTACTTAACAAAAAAACAGTTGATGACATTAACGTAAAGGGCCAAAAGGTTCTTGTTCGTTGCGATTTTAACGTTCCGCTTAAAAACGGCGTTATCACCGACGAAAACAGAATCAACGCTGCTCTTCCAACAATCAAAAAGCTTATTGCTGACGGTGGTCAGGTTATTCTTTGCTCACATCTCGGCAAACCTAAGGGCGAGCCAAAGCCAGAGCTTTCTTTGGCACCGGTTGCTGCTTGCCTTTCTGAAAAGTTAGGTAAAGAGGTTGTTTTTGCTGCTGACGATAATGTTGTTGGCGACAACGCAAAGGCTGCAGTTGCAGCTATGAAAGACGGCGATGTTGTTCTTCTTGAGAATACTCGTTATCGCGCAGAAGAAACCAAGAATGGTGAGGCTTTCTCGGCTGAGCTTGGTTCACTTGCTGATATATTCGTAAACGATGCATTCGGTACTGCTCACCGTGCACACTGCTCAACCGTTGGCGTTGTTGCTCACGTAAAAGAGGCTGTTGCAGGCTACCTTATCGGTAAAGAGCTTCAGTACCTTGGCAATGCTGTTGAAACACCTGTACGTCCTTTCGTTACTATTCTTGGTGGTGCAAAGGTTGACAGTAAGCTCCCTGTTATTGAAAATTTGCTTACCAAGGCTGATACACTTATTATCGGCGGCGGTATGGCTTATACCTTCCTTGCTGCAAAGGGTTACGGTGTTGGTACTTCTCTCATTGATGAAACCAAGATTGACTACTGCCGCGATATGATGGCAAAGGCTGAGGAAAAGGGCGTTAAAATTCTTCTTCCTATCGACTGCACAATTACAAAGAGCTTCCCAGACCCAATTGATGCTCCTATAGACATCGAGGTTGTAGATGCTGATAAGATTCCTGCAGATATGATGAGCCTTGATATTGGTACCAAGACTGCTGAGCTTTACGCAAACGAAGTTAAGGGTGCTAAAACTGTTGTTTGGAACGGACCTATGGGCGTATTTGAAAACCCAATTCTTGCCGCAGGCACAATGGCTGTAGCTAAGGCTATGGCAGATACCGATGCTGTTACAGTTATCGGTGGTGGCGACTCTGCAGCTGCAGTTAACATGTTAGGCTTTGGCGATAAGATGACTCACATCTCTACAGGTGGCGGCGCAAGCCTTGAATTTCTTGAAGGTAAGGAACCCCCTGTTATTGCAGAACTTAACGATAAATAATTAAAATAAATTTTAGGCGGCTCGGGTTTCCCCTGCCGCCAAATTTTAGGTATAGGAGAATTATTATGAACAAAGCAAAAAGACAGGCTATTATTGCCGGTAACTGGAAAATGAACAAAACCCCTGCTGAAACTACAGCACTTATTAACGAGATGAAACCACTCGTAGCAGACGCAAACTGCGAAGTTGTACTTTGCGTACCTTTTATTGACATCGCTGCTGCTGTAGAAGCTGCAAAGGGCTCTAACATTAAAATCGGTGCCGAAAATGTGCATTTTAAGGCATCAGGTGCTTATACAGGTGAAATTTCTGCAGAAAAGCTTACCGCTGCTGGTGTTGAATATGTAGTAATCGGTCATAGCGAAAGAAGACAGTATTTTGGCGAAAC
>JAZUOS010000080.1:0-9246 GCA_045604765.1 Acutalibacteraceae bacterium
TGTATTCGTTTCGTTGTACGGATTTGGAATCAGAAACAAATAACTTTATGTTTTCTGGTATAATTAAAAAAAGTACTTATACTTTTGATTCGCCTATAACTTATGTTGATTTTTCCTCAGATATTGGATTGAAAGTTGATAATCAACTGTTAGAAATTCCTAGAGTACATATAAATACTTTGATGATTGGCATCGAGTGTATATTATGCGGGGCATTTGATGGTGCTTTTGGTGATTCAGGTATAATATTAGCTGATCTAGGTTTCGATTTAATAGAATATTAAAATTAAAAGGATACTTGAACGGCAAGTATCCTTTTAATTTTAGTTAAGTTTTAATATATCTCCCATATCATATAAACCGGCTGTTTTTCCAACAATAAACTTTGCAGCTTTTACGGCACCTACTGCAAACACCTCTTTGCTTTGAGCCGAGTGCGATAGGGTAATTACCTCATCGTGACCAGCAAATATTACGTCGTGCTCGCCAACGATTGTGCCACCGCGAATAGCGTGTATGCCAATCTCGTTTTTTGAGCGTTTCTGGCGTTTTGAGTGACGGTCATACTCGTATTTATATTTATCGTCAAAAACCTCGTTTACAGCATTTGCAAGCATCAGAGCAGTACCCGACGGCGCATCAATCTTTTGATTATGGTGCTTTTCAATAATTTCCACATCAAAGTTGCTACCCAAAATCTTTGCAGCGCTTTTAGCGAGTGAGCAAAGCAAATTTACACCAAGCGACATATTCGCGGTAAAGAATACGGGTATCTTGTTTGCCGTTTCTTTAATTTGTGCAATTTGTTCGGTGCTATAGCCTGTTGTTGCAAGAATTACCGGCACGTTATTTTTTATTGCAAATGTTAGCAAACCATCAAGTACCGAAATATGTGAAAAGTCAATTATAACATCGGGAATAACGTTTACATCATCAAAAGATTTATAAACAGGGAAGTCACAAAGCGTTTCTGCACGGTCAACACCTGCGATAATTTTTAAATCATCATCTTCGGCAACACAGCGCGCAACGGCATTTCCCATTTTGCCGCAAGCGCCTGAAAGTAAAATATTTATCATTTATGTTTCACATCCTGAAATATATGTAGGGGTCATTCACGAATGACCCGTTATATTTAAATCATAAACCCACATTCAGCAAGCTTTGCTTTAAGTAATGTTTTATTTACATCACTTGTGGGGTAGAGCGGCATTCTGCAAGGACCAACATCAAGTCCCAACATATTCATAGCTTCTTTTACAGGTATTGGATTTACATCGCAAAACATTGCGTTCATAAGACCGATATGTTTTAGGTGAAGCTCTGCGGCGGCTTGTGTATATCCATTAAGGTAAAGGTCACAAATATCGTGCATAACCTTTGGCGCTATATTTGATAGCACCGATATAATACCAATACCACCCAGTGACATAATCGGCACGGTCTGGTCGTCGTTGCCCGAATAAATATCTAAATCATCACCGCAAAGATATTTAATTTCTGCAATCAGTGACAAGTCACCGCTTGCTTCTTTTGTAGCCACAATGTTTTGGTGTTTAGAAAGCTCTTTATATGTTTCAGCCTTTATGTTAACGCCTGTTCTTGACGGAACATTATAAAGAATAATAGGTTTACTTACTCTATCGGCAATATAATTATAATGCGCCACAAGACCTGCTTGTGAGGTTTTGTTGTAGTAGGGAGTTACCATTAAAAACGCATCAGCGCCAACGCTTGCAGCATCATCGCAAAGCTCTACCGAATACACGGTATCATTACTACCTGTACCTGCAATAATCGGTACACGACCATCAGCGGATTTAACTGCTTCTTCAATAACGCGAAGATGCTCGTCATAACGGAGTGTGGATTTTTCGCCCGTAGTTCCGCAGATAACAAGCGCATCAATACCGCCGTCTATTTGTTCATTAACAAGTGTTTTTAAACGTCCAAAATTTACGCTTCCGTCAGCGTTCATAGGGGTAACCAGTGCAGTTGCCGCGCCTGTGAAAATTCTTTTTTTCATAAAAACACCTCATTAAATATTTTTAAGTTTAAATTAGTCCATATAACCCTTTGCGGCTAGTAGTTCGGCTAGAAGCACAGCACCGCCCGCAGCACCACGCAGGGTGTTGTGTGAAAGACATACAAATTTATAATCGTACTGGCTATCTTCACGCAAACGACCAACAGATACTGCCATACCGCCTTCAAGGTCGCGGTGCATTTTGGTTTGTGGCATATTATCCTCTACAAAATAGTTAAGGAATTTCTTTGGTGCGTGGGGGAGACAAAGCTCTTGTGGAACACCCGAGAAGCTTTCCCATACTTTTAGTATTTGCTCTTTAGTCGGCTTATTCTTAAATGTTACAAACACAGCTGCCATATGTCCATCACATACGGGAACGCGCAAGCACTGTGCTGTAAACTTAGGTGAGTCGGCAAGTTTTATCTCGCCATCTTCAACTTTACCCCAAATTTTGAGTGGCTCTTTTTCGCTCTTTTCTTCTTCACCGCCAATATATGGAATAACGTTATCTACCATTTCGGGCCAACGCTCAAATGTTTTGCCTGCGCCTGAAATTGCCTGATATGTACAAACAAGGCATTTTTCTACGCCAAACTCTTTATCAAGCGGGAAAAGAGCCGGTACATAGCTTTGAAGTGAGCAGTTAGATTTTACTGCAACAAAACCGCGTTTTGTGCCCAAACGTTTGCGTTGTGCCTCAATTACGTCAAGATGCTCGGGGTTAAGCTCGGGAATAACCATAGGAACATCAGCTGTAAAACGGTGAGCGGAGTTGTTAGAAACAACAGGACATTCGTGTTTAGCATACATCTCTTCAAATGCCTTAATTTCTTCCTTTTTCATATCAACGGCGCAGAATACAAAATCAACCTTTGAAACGATTGTATCAATATCGGCTACTGCGTCATACACAAGCATATCTTTTAAATTTGCAGGCATTGGTGAAGTCATAGCCCAACGGTTACCAACCGCCTCGGTATATGTTTTGCCGGCGCTTCTTGGGCTTGCGGCAAGGCAAGTAACCTTAAACCAAGGGTGGTCTGCGAGTAACAAAGCAAAGCGCTGACCTACCATACCGGTAGCACCAATAATACCTATGTTGTAATTTTTCATTTTTATGGACCTCCAAAGAAAAACAAAACTTTCTATTGATATTAACAAAGTTTTGCAATATAATATTATCTAAATTATAATATCACTATAGTGATAATTTGTCAAATCAAAATATGTCTACAAAACAAGAAAGTTATTGGTAAAATTATATGAAAAAAAGCGATTTTTATTACGATTTGCCCGAAAACTTAATAGCGCAAACACCTATATTTCCGCGTGACTCGTCAAGAATGTTAAGGCTCAGTAGACAAACGGGCGAAGTAAATCACGATACTTTTAGCAGCTTGCCCGACTTTTTGCGTGAGGGCGACTGCCTAGTGCTAAATAACACACGCGTATTGCCCGCCCGTCTTTACGGCGCAGCCACTGACACAGGTGCGGTTGTCGAATTTGTACTGCTTAAACAATATGACCTCTACACTTGGGAGTGTCTTGCGGGTCCAGGTAAAAAAGCAAAGATTGACCGTGAATTTATTTTTAGTGATGAGCTTTCGGCAAAAGTAAAGGACGTTTTGCCCGACGGCAATCGCGTTATAGAGTTTAAATGTGATGGTGAATTTTTTGCTACACTCGATAAGGTTGGGCAAATGCCTCTACCGCCATATATAAAAGAAAAGCTAAACGATAAAGAACGCTATCAGACTGTTTATTCAAAAGAACTCGGTTCTGCCGCAGCGCCTACTGCTGGACTACATTTCACACCCGAGCTTTTGGAGCAAATAAAGTCAAAGGGCACAAATGTTGTATATGTTACATTGCACGTAGGTCTTGGCACCTTTAGACCTGTTAAAGTAGATGATATAACTGAACATAAAATGCACACCGAGCATTACTATATGTCAAAAGAAACAGCCGACACAATAAACCAAACAAAAGAAAACGGTGGCAGGGTAATTTGTGTCGGCACAACAAGCTGTCGCACTGTTGAAAGCGTTGCACAAAAATACGGTAAAATGTGTGAGTGCAGTGATGATACGGGTATATTTATCTATCCCGGTTATACTTTCAAATGTATGGATGCTTTAGTTACTAACTTTCATCTGCCCGAAAGCACACTTATCATGCTGGTTTCAGCCTTTGCAGGATATGAAAACACAATGAACGCATATAAAATTGCAGTCGAAGAAAAATATCGTTTCTTTAGTTTCGGCGATGCAATGCTCATTTTATGATAAATATAATTCGTAGGGGCGATTCACGAATCGCCCAGGGGTCATTCGTGAATGACCCCTACAAAATAAAATACAGGAGTTACTATGTATAAACTAATCAGTGATAAAAACGGAGCCCGACGTGGCGAATTTGTCACCAATCGCGGCACTGTGCAAACGCCTGCCTTTATGAATGTTGCAACTGCAGGCGCAATAAAAGGAGCAGTATCTGCCGAGGATTTAAAACAAATCGGTTGTCAGGTAATGCTTAGCAATACATATCACCTACACGTGCGACCGGGTGATGAGGTTGTGCGCGATTGTGGAGGACTTCATACATTTACTACTTGGGACGGTCCAATTCTTACCGATAGTGGCGGATTTCAGGTTTTTTCACTTGCTTCACTCCGCAAAATTGAAGAAGAAGGCGTAACCTTTCATAGCCATGTTGACGGTAAGCGTATTTTTATGGGTCCGGAAGAAAGTATGCAAATTCAGTCAAATCTTGGCTCTACAATTGCGATGGCATTCGATGAGTGTGTTGAAAATCCTGCAGAGTATAGCTATTCAAAGGCTTCTTGTGAGCGCACAACACGCTGGCTTAAGCGTTGCAAAGACAAAATGCAACAACTTAACAGTATGGAAACAACTATAAATCGTGAACAGATGCTTTTCGGCATAAATCAGGGCTGCACCTATAACGATTTACGCATTAATCATATGAAAGAAATTGCCGACCTTGATTTAGACGGCTACGCTATAGGCGGTCTTGCCGTTGGTGAGCCTGCCGAGGTTATGTATGATGTTATCGAGAATGTAACCCCACATATGCCACAAAACAAAATACGTTATTTAATGGGTGTAGGTACACCTGTTAACATTCTTAATGCAGTAGAGCGTGGCGTTGACCTTTTTGACTGTGTAATGCCAAGCCGTAACGCGCGTCACGGCCATTTGTTTACATCAAAGGGTATTATAAATATTAACAACAAAAAATATGAACACGATATGACACCTATTGATGAAAACTGTGGTTGTCCTGTATGTCAGCGTTACAGCAAGGCATATATTCGCCATCTGCTTAAAAGCACGGAAATGTTATCTCAAAGGCTTCTTGTTATGCATAATTTGTGGTTTTATAATAATCTTATGACCGATATTCGTAAAGCGCTTGAGGAAGGTCGTTTTGCTGAATTTAAAGCAGAACAAGAAGTGATTTTAGGCAGAAGAATTTAATTTACAAAATTATTCTTGCATTTACAGTTTATATTATGTATAATATTTTTTGTCAATATTTTTGGAGGTTTAAATCTTATGAATTTTAATTGGTTAGTTTTAGAGAAAACAGCATCTACTTCAAGTAATGCCGCTCAATCGGGTGGTTTGGGGCTTGGTATGTTTATTCCTCTTATTCTTATGGTTGTATTGTTCTATTTCTTCCTTATTCGTCCCCAAAAAAAGAAAGAAAAGGCAGAAAAGTTAATGCGTGAGAATTTGCAGGTTGGCGATGAAATACTCACCATCGGCGGTATCTACGGCAGAGTAATCTCTTTAAAAGAGGATTCAATTGTTATTGAGTCAAAGAGTGACCACAGCAAAATGACAATCGCTCGTTGGGCTATGCAGCAAAATCTTACCGTTCACGATGACACACCCAGCAAATAATTAAGTAATAAAAACACCCTCTGCTTGAATAAAATTTAAGCGGAGGGATTTTTATGTCTGCTGATTTTTCAAAAAAAGATACTGTTAATAAAAAATCTGCCTATTTAGTTGGGGCAATACTTGGTGTACTTGGCGCACTTGCCGCAATGCTGATTTTTGCAGTAGCTTTGTTATTTTTAAACATAGACCGCGCCTATGCCGTGCCTTTTGCTACCATAAGCCTTGCCTTTGGCAGCTTTATTGCAAGCCGATATACTGCAAAAAAAATAGGGGATAAGGGGTATGTTACAGGGCTTATTATTGGCATAGTTGTTTTTGTTGTAATTACCGCAATATCGTTAATTTTGGGTAACAGCTTATCACTTAATACGTTATTTCATTTTATAATAATTATGCTGTCATCTCTTGTTGGCGGTATAACGGGCGTAAACAAAGATAGACATAAAAAATACATATAAAAAAGACGGTTTCCCGTCTTTTTATTGTGTCAACATTTCAATTATTTTAGAATAAATTGCCGATGGATTTTCTAAAAATCTTTCTCGAATAATATTTCCCTGTTCTTCATCGGTAATAAGCAATTTAACGGTTATAAACGGCTTCCCGCCGTCAAACGCCGAACAGCTTAAATATGTAGAGCCGTTTTCGTGTGTAATTTCAAATGCGTTGTCCTTTGCGTTTTTAAACTTGGCAAACATTTTCATTACAGCCAGATATGCGCGCTCTTTAACAACCGATGAAAGTGAGGTTTTAAGCGTTTCGGCTGTGTTGCGGCCGCTATCGGTTATGGTATAATTTTGTTCCGATTCGTCGGTAGCAATAATTTGCCCCTTTGATGCTAACGACACAATAGCGTCACTAACCTCAAAAGCATTTGCAAGGCCCTCGTAATGCAAAACATTTGCGAGCATTTCTACAGGGACAGGCTCACCGATTGCATTTAAAATATAGCATATTAAAATTTTAATTTCGGCTGTGCTAAACAATCCGCCGCGCGCAACACCTGCGCCCGAAGCATCTTTTTCCATTTTTATTTCTCCTATAAATTTATTAAATATATTATAAATTGAAATTTAAAAAGTTTCAAGCATTATTTATGGTATAGAAAATAATGATATAAATACACACAGTAGAGGCTGTCTCACCGAGCGAGTGAGTCAGCCTCTGTTTTACTGTTGTCAGTCTTTGTTTTTTCGGTATGATTGCGGTGTCTTGCCAAAGGTCGATTTGAATTTTGAAATAAAATATTGTGGATTATCAAAACCGCACAAATGAGAAATAACATATATTGGGTCGGCAGTGTGCATAATATGCCATTTTGCTTGACGCATTCTTATTGAATTGAGGTATTCTTTAGGTGTTGAACCGGTTTCATTCTTAAATAGGCGAACAAAATAGCTTTCACTCATATTGATTGATTTTGCAATATCGTTAAGTGTCAGCTTGCTGTTTTTATAATTTTTCTCCATAAACTCAAGGGCAGTTTCTATGCTGTTAGTGCCAACATTACGCTTTTTTTGCTTTTCGGCAATAGCATCGGCGAACAACAAATACAACAAATGTTCGAGGGTTTGCTCGCATTCACGCTCTTGCTCGGGTACGGTGTATATTTTTGAAAGCTTTATATAGTCTTTTACAATTTCAGAATAATGCATCGGTGAAAAATAGGGAAGCAGTGGGCTGAAAAAATCGCCACGTTCGGTGCTTTGTATTTCACCACACGAGTTTTGACGTATGTTTTTTTGAGGCCTTTTACTGCCTATAAGCTGCAAGGTAAGGGTGTACATATCAAGATTTTCGGTTGTTTCAACCGTCTGCCCGGGGTATTTAAAAACAATAGTGTTAGGCATAATATCATACTTTTTGCCGTCTAAAATCATAACACGGTTACCCGAAATGTTGTAGTCAATTTCATAATCGCGTACAACACGGCGTACTAAACGCTGTTGCGACAGCTTGTCGGATTTTGGTTCAAATTTAAAATATCCGCAGTCAAGTATAGTTGGTTTGTTTGGACTTTCAAGCATAATCATCACCAAAGTCATCATAACACACTTTTTTTAAAAAGTCAAATTTTTTGCATTTGAATTAAAAAATTTTTTTTAAAAGGTCGAGTTTTAACCACATTTTTCCAGAATATAATATTATGTAATTTTTGCCATATATATAATATATAAAAACATTTTTGGGGCCGCGTTTGTATAATTGTAATCAAATAAATTCGATAAAGATAATAAAATTGTATTTTCTGTCAAAAAATTTGTATATGCGTAATTGAATGTTTTGCAAAAGTGCTTTATAATTATTATGTAAATTGCTATGCTTGTTTATTTGCATAGTTAAAACTAAAAAATATTCATAAAGGAAGGATGCAATTGTGAAAAAATTATTTAGTAAAGGTAAAATGCTAATCGCCAGTGTATTGGCATTTGCGGTACTTACAGCGTCACTGTTTACAGGTGTGGTGATTACTACAAACGCAGCAACCTGCAAAGGTACCGTAGTAGAAAAATGGGACCAATACTCCGATGGCGCATGGAGCGATTGGTATGATGCTTCATTTGATGGCAAAGGTGACGGCACAAAAGATAATCCATATATCATAACAAGTGCTGAGGAACTTGCAAATCTTTGCCGTTATGGCTCAAACGCAGGCGTATATTACAAGGTTGACGATAGCATTAAAGCGTTCGATATGAACAACAGCGGCATCGACCTAAGCAGTGATGACATTACTGCTGAATATGTTAAGCAACAGCTTGCCGATATTATTTGCGGCAAGGTTTGGGCTTGTGACGCTGCCTTTAAAGGTAACTTTGATGGTAACGGTGTAGAAATCTATGGCTTACGTGCAGGTCCTGCATATTATAATCAGGCAAGCTTTGAAAGCGGTAGTAAGGCCGGCTATGAATATGGTGGTTTGTTTTGTAAGGTTGATGCAAGTACCGCTAGCATTAAGAATGTAAAGATCAAGAATTCATATTTTATCGGTGAGTCTGCTGGTGCCATTTTTGGTCATACCGCGTATACTAATGGTTCGTTAAAAATTGATAACTGTGCAGTTGTTAACTGCTATATTGAGTCGACATCAAACAGTGGCATTGATGCAGGTGCAATAGGTGGTAAATGCGAATATAACGGTACTGAAAATATTTCAGACAAGGTTTTGATAAATAACTGTATCGTATACGGCAATACACTTGTTAATAAAACGGGTAATAAGAATCTGGTTGGTGTAATCGAAGCTTGGCACTATAACGGTAGCTCTAAGGTGCAAAGTCCGGAACA